>JAGHAK010000018.1 GCA_021161565.1 Elusimicrobiota bacterium
ACGCAGATTAGGAAGTATTATGACGAGGTTTTAAAATTTAAGGAAAAATTAGATAAAAATCCTAATCGGTTTGACAGATTTCTTCCTTACATAAAGATGCTTAATGCCAAAACTGCTTATGCTCTCGGCAGAGGTCATATAACAAAAGAATTTAAAGACTTGATAAAAGCGTGTTTAGGGAATGTGAATGATTTTGAGGACTTCAATGTTTTTGTGAGTTTTTTTGAAGCATTTATCGGGTTTTATCGTGCGGAGGCGAAAGGTTAAGGAGGAGAAGATGAAATTATTAAAAATCAAAAAACTTGAAGGGACAATTGTTTTAAAAACAGGTCTTCACATTGGTTCGGGCGAGATAGAAATGCACATAGGCGGAACAGACAATCCTGTTATAAAACATCCCCACACAAATGAACCTTACATCCCGGGGTCTTCCTTAAAAGGAAAAATCCGTTCTCTTCTTGAAATGGAAAGCGGAGCCATCAAAGAAACAGGTGGAGGTGTCGTTTCAGGCAAAGTTCTGGAAAAATTACAGGGAGAGGAAAAAGAAAAAGCAGAGAAAATTATAAAACTTTTTGGTGAAGGCGCTTCTGAGGAAAGCCAGAGTTCTGAAATTAAGGTTGCGAGAGTTTCTTTTTCGGACTGTTTTATTAATGAGGAGTGGAAAAAACAAAATGAGGATAGAACATTTACAGAATTAAAAACAGAAAACACAATTGACAGAATCAAAGGGATCGCACAGCATCCAAGAGTTATGGAAAGGGTGCCGGAAGGAGTTAAATTTGATTTTTCTCTGAGCATTAAAATTTTTGATGATGATAATGAGAACGATTTAGTCGATTATCTTCTTTCTGGAATGAAACTTCTTGAAATGGATGCTCTTGGCGGTTCTGGAAGCAGGGGTTATGGAAGAATAGAGTTTAAGTTCGATGATGAAGATATCCAGAAGAGATTTAGTGAACTGAAACCTTTTGGAGCGAATTCTTGAAAACATACGAAATAACAATAAAACCGATTTCAGGTTTTGCAACACCTCTTATGGGGGATACGATTTTCGGACATTTCTGCTGGCAGTTTGATGGAATTGAGAAACTTCTTTCTGATTATGATAAAAACCCTTTTGCGATTTTTTCTTCTGCCTGTCTCACAAAAAAACGGAATGGAGAGAGAATTTATTTTTTGAAGAAGCCATCTCTTCCTGAAAAATTTTTGTTTGAATTTGAATCAGAGGAAGAAAGGGAAGAAAGGGAAGAAAAAATAAAATACAGAAAAGAAAGAAAAAAAAGGCAGTTTTTCCCTGTAAGCAAAAGCGCTCCTCTGAATTCATTAAAGGATAAAAACTGGAAAAACGATAAAAAGTTTTACATAGAACTTGAATTCGCAAAAAACTTTTCACAGTGGCACAACAGAATAAACCGCATTACAGGAACAACGGGAGAAGGGGAATTCGCTCCGTTTTCGGTTAAGCAGATTGTTTACAAAGATGAATTTGAACTTGTGATTTTTGTGGGAATTGACGAAAGAAGAATTTCTAAAAATGAAGTTGAAGAGGCATTCAAAAACATAGGAAAAACGGGCTTTGGCAAGGATGCCTCAACAGGTCTTGGAAGATTTGATGTCTGCGGAATAAATGAAATTGACCTTTTTTCTCTTGGGGCAAAAAAATTCGATGCAGTTTATACACTTTCTCCTTTTGTTCCCGAAAAAGAATATAAAAATATCTTTTTCACGCCATTTACAAGATTTGGAAGACACGGCTCTTTTCTTGCCATATCTAAAAATCCGTTTAAAGCACCTGTTATAATGGCTGATGAAGGGGCAGTTGTTGTGATGGATGATAGAGAAATTTCTGAAAGAAAATTTGTTGGAAGCGCTGTTAAAGGAATTTCAAAAGTTCAACCTGATGCGGTTTGTCAGGGATATTCTCTTTTTATTCCTGTGAGGATAGAATGAAAATTTTTGGAACTTATAAAATCAGGTTAAAAATTCTTTCTTCTGTTCACATTGGTTGTGGAGAGGTTTATGAACCTGTGAATTTTATTGTGAAAGATGGAAAACTCGTAGAATTTGACCCGCTGGAATTTATAGAAAAACTTTCAGGGCAGGACAGAGGGAAACTTTCACAACTCTGTATGGAAGATGCCTGGATGACTGTTCTAAAATTTATCAGTCAAAAGGCAGAAAACATAACAGGAAGAGAGGTTGCCATCTGTCAGGGATTGAAAAAGCACTATGAAAAAGTTTTAAATGGGGACCAGAAAGAGGCAACCAGATTTATCATTGAAAAAACAGCACATCTTGCTGATAGAAGACCCTATATCCCGGGAAGTTCAATAAAAGGCGCTTTAAGAACAGGGTATCTTTCAAAACTGGCAGAAGAAAAAAATTACAGAAATTTTAAAGGAAGAGCAAAAATTTTAGAGGAAAAATTGCTTGAAGGGAAATTTGAAACAGACCCTTTTCGGTTTGTAAAGGTTTCAGATTTTCTGCCAGTACAGGATGTCAGAACAAAAATTTTATATGCCACAAACTGGAAGAAAGACGGCAAGAGAGCAAGGGGACCCTATCAAATTCTTGAAATCATTGAAAAAGGTTCTGTTTTTAAAGGAACAATAACAATTCAAAAGTGCGAGAAGCAAATGAAAATAAAAGAACCGATACAGGATTTAGAGAAACTTTTATACGCTTCAAAAAGTTTTTATGAAAAAATTGCTGAAAATGAAAAATTCACCAGCACTGAAAAACAGGGATTTTTAATTCGCATTGGCAGACACTCAGGAGCAGAGGCAGTTACAATTAAGGGGAACAGAAAGATAAGAATTATGGGACCGAAAGACAGAAGAACAGGAAAAAGAAGATTTGAATTTAAAGATACAGCAACAACATTGTGGTTTGCTTCTGAAGTTCAAAAACCTCCTCAAAAGCCTTTAGAAGATTTTCTTTTTGGCTGGGCTGTTTTTGAAACTATAATGCAAGAGAAATGAAAAAAGCATTGGTTTTAACGGTGGGTGGAAGCGATAAGCCTCTTGTTATTTCAATAAAAACCTGGAAACCTGATTTTATCTGTTTTGTCTGTAGTGACAGAACCCAGAAAATGATAGACGGAGAGGGAAAGGTCTGCTGTGATAGATATGGGAAACCTGTAAGGCAGAGTATAAAAAATCAGAGCAATTATTCAGGAGATTATGAAAAAATCATTGTAAATCCTGATGATTTCAATGAAATTTACAGAAAAATTCTGGAAAAAATCAGGCAACTTAAAAAAGAAAATTTTGAAATTCTTGCGGATTTTACAGGTGGTTCAAAAACAATGTCATCTGTCCTTGAATTTTTCGCTCTGATGGATTTTGGAATAAAACCTGTTATGGTAAAAGGTCCCCGCAGGGACATCATGAAAACCACATCTGGAAGCGTTGCTGTTCCTGTTGATGTTGACAGTGCCCGTGCGGATATTATTTTCAAGTTTGCTGACGCACTCATAAAATCGCATCTTTATACTTCTGCGAGAAAAATTCTTGATGAACTTGCAACAAAAATCGCCGATACATCTGTGCAGCGTGCGATTATAAGAAAAAGCGAGATTTGCGAGGGCTTTGAATTGTGGGACAAATTTGAATATGAAAG
>JAGHAK010000092.1 GCA_021161565.1 Elusimicrobiota bacterium
CGGCATCGGCTATTACGCTCATGATTCCATACAGGCTGGCATCTGGGGCTGGACAATCGGACTGATTTTCAGAACTTCCGTTTTCATCGGCTTCTTAATCCTTATTCTGCGGCCTTACTACTCCGAAGCCCGCGAGGAAAAAATTTTTTACCTGAGTATCGGAAATAAAATATCAACTTTTTCCGTGGCATTTCTTATTCTGCTGTCAATAGTAATTACCGCGAAACGCAGATATCAGTTTCCTTATGGAATTCTCTATCGAAATAAAATCCCTTTTTTTAATCAGATCTCTTTTAAAAATCCCTCCGCCGAAGGCGACTGCGGAAGCACCGGAAGAAAAATAATTCTTTATGTTTCCGGCGGTAACTCCGCCGCAGGCGAGAAGTTTTATATCCCGAAACGGCGCTTTTATTTCCCTGAAATATGACGGGCCGAAAAATTTTGCGGGAAAAACCTTCACCATTGACGCGCCCGCCTGCCAGGCGTCGTAAATTTCACGGGGCGTAAGGCCGCCCGGAAAAACGGGAATTTTTTCCTCAACGCAACGGGCCACAACATCAGGAACCAAAGTCGGCAAAACGATAAATTCAGCTCCGGCAGAAAGAGCCTGCGTCAAAATATCTTCTGTCAAAACAGTTCCTGCTCCCACACAAAGCCGGCCGCCGGAAATTTTTTTCAACTTTTCTATAAGTTGGGGAGCATTCGCAGTATTCATAGCGATTTCAATTGTCTTAAGACCTGCTGAAATCACCGCTTCAGCCAAAGGTTCAATATCGGATTCTTCGATTCCGCGTAAAATTCCCATCAGTGGAAGTTTTTCAAACTCTCTCAGATCCATCAATCGACGTCCTCAATTAAACTTTCGTAAAACTCGCGGTAATTCTCCTTCCTGTCACTGTTCCTGAGAGCCATCGCCTGCCTGGGATGTTCGTTCATCATACCCGATATGGCGTAGGGAATTATGTATCCCCATTCGATTTTGCGGCGCAGGGGAATAAACTCATCCGAAATCAGGTCGAGAATCGGTCTTATGTCGAATTTTGGATTTTTCAGGAAACCAATCAGAAGTTCCAGAGGGCAGTTCCCTGCGGCTCTTCCTATTCCGTAAACCGTTCCATCAAGATAATTCGCGTCGTGAATTATTGCCTCGATTGTGTTTCCAAACGCAAGCTGCTGGTGATTGTGACCGTGAAAACCAACTTCTTTTGTTTTTATTATGCTTTTGAAAAGTTTCACAAGATGCTCAACCGTCTCCTGATAAAGCGCACCGAAACTATCGACAATGTAAATAATCCCTGCTTTGCTTTCCTTTTCAATCTGGTGAAGCGCCTCATCGAGTTCAGGGCCCTGGTCGCGCGAAATCGCCATAATGTTTATGGTTGTCTCATAGCCTTTGTCAAAAAAATGGTTCGAGAGAAAAATCGCCTTGTCGATGTCTTTGACATACGTCGCCACCCTTATCATATCCACGGGGCTTTCCGAGGCAGGTTTCACGTCGTCAAGGTCAACTCTTCCGACATCAACCATCACAGAAATTTTCGTGTTCGACTCAATCCCGTCAATTATCTTCTTTATGTCCTCATCACCGCAGAACTTCCATGGTCCGTATTCCTCCTGCGAAAAAAGCCGCTTCGAATTTCTGTACCCGAGTTCGATGTAATCGACACCGGCGGAGGAAACGGCTTTGTAAACCGCTCTGACAAAACGATGGTCGAACTTGTGATTGTTTATTAACCCTCCGTCCCTGATTGTGCAGTCCAAAACCTTAATCTGCGGTCTGTACATTTTTCCCTCCGAATTTCAGCATTTCAAAAATTAGCAAAAAAAGCGAAACAATCCAACTGCCGATTACAGAAACGGCATTTTTTTTGTAAAATTACACAAATGATTGGCATTTACTCATTTCTGGCGTTTGTGGTGTCCTATATTCTCAACAGGACCATTTTTATCACAAAAGTGAACACGGCGGCATTCAGGAAAGCGAGACAAAAACAAAAACCGATAATCTACGCTTTCTGGCACGGCAGACCCTTTTACCTGATTTTTTCGAAAAGAAACGAGGGAATCACCGTGATAACGAGCAAAAGTCTGGACGGGGAAATCGAAACGCGCGCTCTTAAAAGGTACGGCTACAAAACTGTTCGGGGGTCGTCTTCAAGAGAAGGAAGCGCCGCGGCAAGAGGGCTTTTCAAAACTCTGAAAAGAGAGGGCGAATGTGCGATTGCAGTCGACGGGCCCATTGGGCCTGCGGGAGAAGTCAAACCCGGAATCGTTTTTCTCGCGAAAAAAACAGGAGCGGTTGTAATACCTGTGGGAGCGGGTTTCAGAAAAAAAATAACTCTCAAAAACTGGAGCAGATACATAATTCCCTGCCCTTTCACAAAAGGCGCGGTTGTCTACGGAGACGGCTTCGAAATTCCCGAAGAGATGCCTGATAAAGAGGCGGCAGAACTGATAAAAAACAAAATAGACGAAATAACACAAACAGCAGACAGATTATCTGCCAAGTAGTTTTCTGACCGCGTCAAGGACCTCGGAAGGAAGAATTTTTTTCATACAGTCGTGATGACCGAGAGGACATTTTCTTGGCCCGTGTATATTGCAGGGACGGCACGGCAAATCTCTTTCCACAATCACGCTTTTCTGCTTATAGGGACCAAAGCCAAAACCAGGAATCGTGGGTCCGTAAATCACAACAGATTTAACTCCAAAGGCAGAAGCAAAATGAAGCGGCGCGGAGTCGTTCGAAACGAGAACATCCGAATTTTTAATTATCGAGGCAAGAGTCAAAAAATCCGTTTTGCCGACAAAATCCAAAATTTTTCCTTTTACTCCTTTTCTCATCTCTTCCCACAAATCCATATTTCCGACGCTTCCGACAATGGCGACTTTCGAAAATTTCGAAAGTTCGTTTATCAGTTCGACCCACCGCGAAACCAACCACATTTTTGTCTGCCAGTTTGAAAACGGACTTACAACCACAAGAGGAATATCCGATTTTTCAACTGCAAAACCCTGATTGAACGGCAGATTCCATCTCCCGTCCCATATGCCGAAACCCGCCGCTTTCGCAAGCGCAAGATTTCTTTTGACTTCGTGATGTTCTCTTTCGTAATGAACTTTTTCTGTGTAAAAAACTTTACCTGCTGCATTGTCAAACCCGAACCTCTTTTTCACTCCAGCAAGATAAATCAGAAGACCTGACCGAAAAGAACGGTGCGGAATTAAAGCGACGTCATATTTCTCTTCTCTGATTTTTCTCGCAAACTTCAAAAAAGGGAAAAACTTTCTGTTTTTTCCCCTCTTGTCATCAGCAATCACTTGGTTTATTGATTTGTGACGGGCAAGAAATTCTTCATAAAGGGGCAAAGTCAGAAAATCTACCTCCGATGCAGGCGCGCTCTGTTTCACCGCCTCAACAAGAGGCAGAGTCAGAACAACATCGCCAATAAAAGCCGACTGAACAACCAGAATTTTCACTTCAAAATCCTTTCAAGTTCTTCAAGCAACTGCTTCTCGCCGATTGATGCGAGACAGACACGGTCGCCTCTTGCGCAAATATTTCCGCCATGAAGATGACAGGGACGGCAGGGAACGTTTTCTTCCAGAATTTTCGCGTAGCGCGGAGCAAATCCGAACGCTGGAACCGTCGGGCCAAAAAACACAATCAACGGGCGGGAAAAAGCGCTTGCGATGTGGGCAATGGCGGAATCCATGCTGATGACGCAATCGGAGAGAGAAACAATTCCGAAGAGCGTTCTCAAACTGAGTTTGCCGCACAGGTTTATCACAAAATTTCTCAGGTGTCTGCTTGCGGGCTTCAGAGATTCCGCCCTTTCGAAATCGTCGCCGACAAGAACGAAAAATCTTCCCGGCTTGACGGCAATTTCAAAAAAACTCCTGAAATGAGGCCACTCCTTGTTCTTCCATTTTGACTGGACACCCACAACAACAATTTCGTTCGAGGGCGAAATTCCGTATCTCTCCATCATTTTTTTTGCCCGGAACGTTTCTTCCTCACTCACGAAAAGAGACACCCTTTCGGTATGTATTTTGAAACTTTTTCGGGTAAGCGTTTCAAGATACCTCTTAACCGCATCGGGAATTTCCGCGGTTCTCCCTTTAAGCATTCCGGCTCTTTCGCGCCGGCGAAGATTCACGCGACTGACTTTCCATGGGAAAAAACAGTCGATGAGGCGACTTCGCAGAGACGAATGAAGGTCAAAAACAACCGCGGGACGGATTTTCTTCAAATGTCTAATCAGACCGGCAAAAGAGAAATCCTCAAACGGAATTATCCTATCGACAAACGGATTCTCCGCAAAAACGGGCTCATAGACTTTTTTCGTCAGAAAATAAACGAAACTGCCCGGATAATTCAGTTTTATATTCTCAAAAACTGGGGAAGTCAAAACCACATCCCCGAGAGAACTGAATCTGACAACGAGAAAATTCACAGACCTTTTGAAATGTATCTGACGAGACGCTCGAGTTTCTCCTGATTTCCGAGGACAAGAATTCTGTCGTTCTGCTCGAGAACCGTGTTGGCGTCGGGGTTATAGATAAACCTTCCCGAACTCGCTTTCTTTATGGCGATTATGACAAGACCCGTGTTCCTGCTAATCTGGCTTTTCGCGAGCGTGAAATTGACAAAAGGGCTGTCGGGGGGAATCGCCGCCTCTTCAATTCGCCACTCGCCCTCGCTTTCGCGCAGCATTATATCCAGAAACGAAACGACATTGGGACGCAGGGCAGTGGATGCCATCCGCAGACCACCGATGCGCTGAGGAGAAATCACATAATCGGCGCCTGCCCTCTTCATCTTCGCAAAAGCGTTATCCTCGACTGATGCGCCGACGATTTTTATATTCGGATTCAGGCTGCGGGCGGAAATAACGACATAGAGATTCATTGAATCGTCGTTCAGGCAGGTGAGAATCGTCTTCGCTTTTTCTATTCCCGCCTCCAAAAGAACATCATCCTGACTGGCATCGCCGAGAATATAGACAACATTCGGAAAATTTTTCCGCGCTTTTTCGAGAGCGGCTTCGTTCCTGTCAATAACGACAAACCTCTGATTTGTCGTGTAGAACTCCTCGACAATCGCCTCGCCCACGGGAGAAAACCCGCAGACAATGTGATGATTTTTCAGTTTTCTTATCATTTCCTTCATTTTCTGCCTCCTTATGATATTGCCGACTTCGCCCTTCAGAATCAGAGAAGTCATCAAACCCGCGATTGCCGCCACAAGGGAGAACCCGAACAGAATCAGGAAAATCGTGAAAATCTTGCCCGGGACGCTCAGCGGATGCACCTCGCCATAGCCGATTGAAGAAAAAGTTATCGTCGTCATATAAAGGGCGTCGAGCAAATTCCATTTTTCTATAATCATATAACCCACGGTGCCGACCAGAATAATAAATACGAAAACCGAAACTATAAAAGTAATTCTTTTGTTCACAAAATCCCCTCGATAAACTTCAGATTTTTATCGAGAGCTCCTGACACCGACAGGATTTCGGAGTATGCCTGATCGGCTTTTCTCCGCGCGGCTTCCGGCTTCTCGAGAAAGTTTCTGAAAATCGCATAAACCTCTTCCGGCGTCTGCGCGACAAAAAGATAATTTTTCAAAATTTCGAATTCCTGATGGAAATTTTCGTTGTGGGGGCCCACAACAACCGGCTTTCCGCAGCCAACCGCCTCCACAAAATTCTGTCCGCCCTTTCCCACAAGAGACCCCCCGACAAAACAGAAATCCGCGATTGCGTAAAAATCGTTCAGAACCCCGAAAGCGTCCACAAGCAAAAACCTGTCCCCGTTTTTAACGCCTCCGTTTCGGCTAAAAACGGAATATCCAGCCGAAAATTTTCTGAAAATTTTTTCCACCTCAGGCGCTCTTTCTATGTGACGGGGAACAATAACACAGAAGACATTTTCCGGAAGTCGTCTTACTGCTTCGACGATAATTTCCTCCTCGCCGCTGTGGGTGCTTCCGCAGGTTATAACGATTTTGTCATCCGGTATGCCAAAATCGGCTTTTCGTTTTTTTGAAGAGGAACCTGAAAAAAGAATGTCGTATTTTATGTTTCCAGAAAGAAAAACTTTTTCGCGGGGTGCGCCAAGAAGAATAAACCGGCGGCGGTCTTTTTCGGTTCGCGCCGAAATAAAAGCCATTTTTGAAAGCAGCCTTCGGACAAGAAATCTGAAAACCCTGTAGCGAGGAAAACTTCTGTCGGAAAGACGACCGTTTACAATCGCCACCTGAGCAAGGCGGGAAGCGGTCTCTATCAGATTCGGCCAGAGTTGGAGTTCTACGAGAATCACGCATTTCGGGCGGACATTCTTCATAAATTTTTCCACAATAAAATAAAAATCGAGCGGAGCGAGAAAACACCCGTTAAAAACATTCTGCTTTTCCGCAAAAGACCGGCCTTCGGGAGTCATCGCAAACAGATACATCGGAATTTTTTTCGCCTTCAAGCGACGCGCCAAAGCAACCGCTATTTTCGCCTCGCCGATGGATGACGCCTGAAACCAGACGCCCCCGGGAGAGACTTTCCCGCGGGAAAAAATCCGGCGGAGAAAAGTGCCTCTGCCGCGCTTTATGTATCTTAAGATTTTAGGCGCGAAAACCGCAAAAAACAAAAACGGGGCAAAAAGAATTTCCGCCGTATTCAAAAGAACAAACCAGAAACTCATCTTTTTTTCTTTTCCGCGGGCCTGACGACGCCGCCTATCGAATTTTCGACAAAATCTCCGATTTCGAGCCCAAGGAAAGACACGGCTTCTGCTGGCGGAATTTCAGCCACTTCGAAAGAAGTCTTTTTCCCCTCGGATTCCCTCATCAGAATCTGAACAAAAACCCTTTTGAGTTTCGAAAAAATCTCCCCGGCAAGAGCGGTTCCGATTTTGCCTTCGGGGAGGTCGCCGTAAATTTTTCCGGCAAAAACGAAATCCCTGTTATTACGAACATAAAAAAGAGCGCAGTCCCACGGTGCGGCAGACACACTATTTTTTATCTCCTCTTTTATCCGTGGAATCGACGCGGGGTTTCCCTTTTCATAAACACGGTGAAAAATTCTTCCTGCCGAGGGCGTGACCTTCAATTTTTTTATTTTCACTTTCATTTCCGCATGCAACTTCCTTTACTACTGCGACAACAACGGGAAAATCTTCAACCTCCATTTCCACAAGAGCCTGCGCCTGAAGTTCGGGAAAAGCCACAATTCTGCTTCGCTTTATCTTTGAGGCAAGCAGCGCGCCGCAGCCGCCAGGGGCTTCGAGATAAACAGCTCTGCCCCTGATGGTTTTCGCAGCCTCAGGCGAAATACCGCCTTTGCCGATAAAAAACTTCGTTCCCATTTTTATGAGTTCTTCAAATGCCCATTCCATTCTTGAAGTTGTCGTAGGACCTGCCGAAACAATCCTGCCCTGCCTTTCCAAAGGTCCGCAGAAATAAAGAATTTTTAATTTTGGAAATTTCCTTCCGCTGGCAAAAATTCTTTTGAGCGTCTGGTCACGGGCGGCAAAAATTTTTCCGCTTATTTTAATAAAATCCCCCACCTTCAATTTAGTAAGTAGTGAGTAGGAAGTAGGAAGTAGTACTTTTTTGCTATTTCGCATTTTTATCTTCTTTTCACCACTCACTACTCACTACTCACTACTCACTACTTACCACTTACTATTTTTATTGTCTGTTCTATCGGGCAAAAATCCCCGCACATCGTGCAAACTTCGCCTTTGAGATGCTTTTCTTTTATCATTTCAGGAAAAAGCAGATTTTTTTTCATTCCTCTCCAGTTCAGATTCGCTCTGTGGCGGGAAATTTCCTTGTCCTGCAGAAGAGCAGAAGGCAGCCCCCTCGAAACATCTGCGGCGTGCGCGGCGATTCGCGAGGCGATAACCCCCAATTTCACATCCTCTATCGCGGGTAGGCCAAGATGTTCGGCAGGCGTCACATAACAGAGAAAATCGGCGCCGTAACTTCCGGCGAGAGCGCCGCCTATGGCGGAAGTTATGTGGTCATACCCCGCGGCAGCATCGGTTACAAGAGGACCCAAAACATAAAAGGGAGCGCCGAAACAGTATTTTTTTTCGTCATCCACAACTTTCTTTATCTGGCCTATTGGAATATGTCCGGGTCCTTCTATCATAACGCCAACGCCTGAGGCGCGGGCTTCGAGAAAAAGTTTGCCGAGCGTTTTCAGTTCCGCGACCTGATAGTAATCGTTTGCATCGCTTATTGCCCCGGGGCGCATACCGTCGCCCAAACTCAAAACTGCGCTATATTTTTTCGCAAGTTTCAAAAGGCGGCCAAATTGATCGAATAACGGATTTTCAAAACCCGTCTTCTTCATCCATCCCAGAATCAGGCCGCCGCCCCGGGAAACGACGCCGCCAAGACGCGGTTTTTTCAAAATTCTGCTTAAAATTTTTTCTGTGACTCCGCAATGGACCGTGATGAAATCCACTCCCATTTCGAGTTGATTTTCGATTGCCTCGAAAAAAGCGTCGGGGGACGGATTTTTATACTGGGAAAAAACCTGATAAACGGGAACCGTTCCCACCGGAATTTTCGCCCTGACAAGAACTTCTTTGAGAACTCTTCTGAAATTTCTGCCGCAGGACAAATCCATCACGGTGTCGGCGCCGTATTTCTCGCAGACGCGCAGTTTTTCGATTTCACTTTTGATGGAAGATGCCATCGGCGAAAGGCCGATGTTGGCATTTACTTTGACTCGCAAACCCTTCCCAACAGCAACCGCTTTTCTCCCGCTTTTATTACTTTTGAGAACCGCTATTTTTCCGGCTCTGTAATTTTCGAAAAACTCCTCAAAAGAAACTCCTTCGTCCTTCGCAATTTTCTGAAGCAAACGTCTGTTCATTTTTCCCTCTCAATGAATTCCTTTTCGATTTCGTAGAATCGGAATCTTATTCTTTTTATTTTCGCCGCTTTTCGGTCATTTTCAATTTTAAGAATCTCTTCCAGAACTCTCAGCGCCTCACCCACGCGGAGAATGTTGGAATGGACGACTTCTCTCAGATTCTTTCTGCCTTTTTCCCTGATTTTTGAACCTCTGTCTTTTTCGACATTCCTGCTTTTTACGAGTTCTTCCCAGTCCTTTTCGAAGATTTTCGAAAGCCTGTGGCGGAGCCGACGGATTTCCAAAAACCTGCGGCGCGCGAAAAAAAATCTCTCGATGTCTTCGACAACCCTTAATCCTTCGCGCGCTCTGTTGAAATTCGCATCAATTATCGTAAGTTTTTTCATTTTGATATTATACTTGATTAGCAAAAGAAAATAAAGTAAAATTTCGCGAAAAGAAACAGCCCATCTAAGGGGGAGCAGGCACCCAAAACCCGAACGAAAGTGAGGGCTTCGATTCATTCGGATGGTGCCGTTGAGGGGGTGTTCCCCTCAAATCGTTTTGCCGGCGTAGCTCAGCTGGTAGAGCAGCTGATTTGTAATCAGCAAGTCGGGGGTTCGAATCCCTTCGCCGGCTTACATTTTATTTTTTTTCTTGCCATATTTTGAATTCTAAATCCGAAATTCCTGCCTGCGGCAGGCCTGATTTTTCCATTTCCCTTGTCTTCATATCATTTTTTTAATTTAAATTCAAATCGCAAAATTCAAAATGACAATCCGAAATCCAAAATTTACATATCCCATAGGAAAAAGCAAACAGAAACTTTTTACATTTTAATCTGTCATTTTCCATTTTGATTTTTGATTTTTCCATTTTTTATTTCCCTTGTCATTTCGAGCGATAGCGAGAAATCTTTTTTCACTTTTCAACTTTTTTACTTTTTCTCTTTTCTCTTTTCGCTATATTTATTTTTGTCAGGATAATTCAAGGGAAGACAGCGTTTGAGTAAATTCTGGAAACAAATGTTTTCCCATTTATTTTCAGATTCACCAAACCTTTGGAAAAACGGCATCTTACGGAATTTGTCCTATAAAGATTTGCCGAAATGTTCCTCACAAATTTGTCCTCGAACCCGTAAACAATTCCATCAATGGAAAATTTTTTAAGCAGACCCGCGAATTTTTCCGCCTCTTCCAGGCCGGCTTTCAGAAAAAAAAGAGTGAAATCACCGCGACGGCGTCTGAAAAAAAAGAGTTTTTTTTCGGACACTTTTCCACATTCCACCCAGATAATTTTTCCGTCTTCGCCATTTCCCGCAAGGTCGGGTTTGTATTTGTAGCCGATTTTACAGGCGACTTTTAACCTGCCCGAAAACAAAAGATAACCGAGTAACTTCAAAACAATATGTCTGCGGGTTTCCGCAAATCCCTTGCTCAGGACAAGTTTCGGTTTTATCCCCTTAAAAGAAAATTTCTCCCGCATTTTTGCCTAAAAGCGATAAATCAGACGAGGGGTTTTTCGAAAATTCTGTACCTTTTGTAAATCTTTCCCGCCATCATCTCCGCAGCGCGGACAGTCAGAGTGTTGTCCTCCAAAATCCACGAGAACTCGCATTTTTTATAACCGTTTGCGAGGGCTCCGGAAAGAGACCGCTCATAAAGCAGAACATCGATACCAAGTTTCTGATATTGCCTTTTCACGCCGAGCGTAAGAAGGCGCAGATTCTTTATTTTCTTTGAATAATAGAGAACTTTCAAAAGAGCGAGAGGCGTCAACTTTCCCTTTATTTTTCCAAGCACTTCATTCACATCGGGCAGAGCCATAAGAAAACCCGCAGGGTCGGAATTGTAAAAAGCAATCCACAAAATCTCGGGGTCAATAACCTGTTTCAGTTTTTTTGCAAGATAGAAAATTTCGTCATCTTCAAGAGGCACAAAGCCCCAATTTTTTTCCCAGGCGGAATTATAAATGTCCATAATCACCTTAACCTCTCCCATAAAATCCTTCAGGTTGATTTTTCGAACGCTAATCTGCGGATTTCTTCTCAAAACTCTTTCCGCGAGCGGTTTCAGGCGGTTAACAGGCCCTTTCTCCACATCCATTATAAAAGCGACCAGATCCTTCGCCTTATGGAACCCTGCATCGGAAACAAAATCCACATAATAAGGGAAATTGTATGTCATCATAATTTTGGGCGCATCTTCGAAACCCTCGATAAGCAAACCGCATTCGTCGTTTGTCGAGGGATTCATCGGACCTCTCACAATTTCCATCCCCTGATCTTTCAGCCATTTCTGAGCCCTGTCGAAGAGCAGCCGAGAAATTTTCACATCTTCGAAACAATCGAAAAAACCGAAAAAGCCGCACTTCTCTCCGTGGAATTTGTTGTGATTGTCATCAACCATCGCAGCAATGCGCCCGACAGTTTTTCCATTTTTAGTCACAATAAAAAGAACCTTCCGGGAGTGCTTCCAGAAGGGATTTTTCGATGAGAAAAGTTCCCTGACCTCCGAAAGAAGCGGCGGCACCCAATAGGGATGCTTCGCATAAATTCGATACGGCAGTTTTATAAATTCCTTTAACTGCTCTGCGTTTTTGACGGTTTCGATTTCCATAAATACCTCATCCATTTGTTTATGGCAGCCCACGATTTTCTTATTCTGCCCCGTTTTTTCCTGTGAGCGCCTTTCTTTATTATCCCGAGTTCGCAGCCCGCTTCGTAAAAGGCATCGCACGCTTTATCCAGATGCCTCTTCGTGTGTGTTGCCATAATACTAACCCTGATAAGCCCTCTGCCCGGCGGCACAGCGGGAGTAATAACGGGGGTCGTAAAAATCCCCCTGTCATAAAGGAGACGCCACATTTTGAATGTGTCGAAATCCTCGCCGATTACGACCGGAATAATCGGGGTGGTGGAGTTTCCCGTGTCAAAACCCAATTTTTTGAGCTTGTCCCTCATATATCTCGCTGAACCAATCAGACGATGGCGTCTTCTTGAGTCCTTTTTTATGATTTCGAGCGCTTTCAAAGCCGCGGCGGCATCCGCCGGAGAAGGCGCGGCTGAAAAAATCAAAGCCCTTCCATTATGCTTTATATAGTGAATAATCTCATCAGAGCCGGCGATGAAACCGCCAATTGCGGCAAATGACTTCGAAAAAGTTCCCATAATCAAATCGACCTCGTCCGTGACGCCGTAGTGGTCGCAGGTTCCTCTGCCGTTTTTCCCGAGAACGCCGATTCCATGCGCGTCGTCAACCATAATGCGGCCGCCGTACCTGTGAACAAGCGGAACCATTCTGTCGAGAGGAGCGACATCTCCTTCCATCGAAAAGACACCGTCCACAACAACGAGTTTGCCTGATTCTTCCGGAAGATTTTTCAGAACATCCTCAAGGTCGGCGAGGTCGTTGTGTTTGAATCTGACCATTTTTCCGTAGGAGAGGCGGCAGCCGTCGATAATCGACGCATGGTCGAATTTATCCGTAATCACATAATCGTTTTTGCCGACAATGGATGAAATCGCTCCGAGATTCGCCTGCATTCCCGTCGTAAAAACAAGAACCGCCGGCTTGCCGATAAACTTCGCAAGTTCCCTCTCCAGCCGGACATGTATGTCGAGCGTGCCGTTCAAAAATCTGCTTCCCACGCAGCCAGAACCGTATTTTTGAACCGCGAAAATCGCGGCGTTTTTCAGTCGCTGGTCTGTGGCAAGGCCGAGATAATTGTTCGAACCCATCATAACCATTTTTTTGCCCTCGGAAATCACAACGGGATTCTGCCCCGACTCGACCGTATGAAAGTAGGGATAAAGGTCCATAGACTGAATCTGCTTCGCTATCGTAAACTCGGAACACTTTTTAAAAATATCCATCAATACCCCCTTTTGTTTAAGGTTATCAATTATATTACAATTTTTCTTCTATTTTAACAACCGCCCAAAATTTGTAAAATACAAACACAGAGGGTTTATGCGTAATGTATGGAAAACAGAAAAAGGGGAAATCAGAAAACCCGGAATTCATCGAAAAACAGGGAACATCCCCGCGGGGAAAACGGATTGACAACAAATGACGGGCAGAAAAAAGGAAAGATTCCAAATAACTGAAAACGGAATCGAACTGAACGGGGAATTCCGAAAAGCCCTCGACATAATGGAAAACACATCCAAAAACATCTTTATCACAGGCAGAGCCGGTGTCGGCAAATCGACTCTGCTGGAATACTTCCGCGAAACGAGCGCGAAGAATGTCGTCGTTCTCGCTCCGACGGGCGTGGCGGCGGTAAACATTCGGGGAGAAACAATCCATTCTTTCTTCGGATTCAAACCGAATATCACTTTGAATATGGTCAAAAAAATAAAACGCAAAAAATTCGCCGAGTTATACAAAAAAATCGACGCAATCGTCATTGACGAAATCTCTATGGTGAGAGCGGATTTGCTGGACTGCGTTGATAAATTCCTGCGTCTCAACGGAAAAAAGCCGGATGCGCCTTTCGGCGGGATTCAGATGATTTTTATCGGCGACCTCTATCAACTTGCCCCGGTTATCACAGCAAGAGAAAAAGATGTTTTCAAAACCTATTACAAAAGCGGCTATTTTTTCGATTCGTTCGTTTTTAAACAAATGGAAATGGAATTTCTGGAACTGAAAAAAATTTACAGACAGAGCGACGAAAAATTCATCCGTCTGCTAAATGCCGTGAGAAACAGAAGCGTCACCGAAAAGCAATTAGAGATGCTGAATGAGAGAGTCGTGGAGGACGCCAATTTCGACGAACTGGATTTCCACATATATCTCACTCCGAGAAACGCCTTTGCCGAAGGCATAAACAGAACCCGTCTTGCGAAACTGCCTTCGAAACAATGGGTTTTCGAAGGCGTGATAAACGGCGATTTCGACGAGAAATATCTGCCGGCGGAAAAAGAACTCCTTCTGAAAGAGGGCGCGCAGGTGATGCTTCTAAACAACGACAGATACGGGCGCTGGATAAACGGAACAATCGGGAAAGTGCGCAGAATAAAGAAAGCGTCTGACAAATTCGCCGACATTTATGTGGAACTTCCCGACGGGAAAACGGAACTAGTCTCGCCTTTCAAATGGGAAATTTTTCACTATAATTACGATTCGCAAAGACAGTCGCTCGAAACGGAAACCGTGGGGGAGTTTATCCAGTATCCACTTAAACTCGCCTGGGCGATTACAATTCACAAAAGTCAGGGAAAAACTTTTGACAGAGCGATAATAGACATAAGCGGCGGAGTCTTCGCCTATGGGCAGGTTTATGTCGCTTTGAGCAGATGCACTTCTCTGGAAGGGATAATCCTCACCCGAAACATCGAAAAAAAACACATTTTTCTGGACTGGAAAATCGTTAAATTTCTGACGGAATTTCAATGCAAACTCGCGGAGCGCGAAATGCCGGCGGCGGAAAAAATAAAGAAACTCGATGACGCGATAAAAAACAAAACCCCTCTCAAAATGCTTTATCTCAAAGGCACCGACGAAAAATCGGAGAGAATCATAACGCCGCTGGAAACGGGACGGATGTCATTTATGAAAAGAACCTTCGACGGGCTCAAAGCGTATTGCCACAGCCGGAAAAAAGAGAGAGTTTTCCGAATCGACAGAATTTTGAAACTGGAGGAAGCGAATTAAATTCAAAGCCACTTGCGGGCAATATACCAGTCGACGGTTTCGGAAACCCCTCTTTCGAGAGAATACTGCGGTTTGTATCCAAGCAGTTTCGTGAGTTTTTCGGCGCTGACCACCCAGTATTTGGAATTTATCTCCGTGACTTTCTGAAGATTCAAAAGGGCGGGCTTGCGTAGCAAAAAAGCGAAAATGGCGGCAAAGAAACTTCCTGCGAAAATGAGCCATTCCGGAATCTTGACGATGAGAATTTTCTTGCGCATTTTTTCGGCGATTGTTTTGACAAACCCGACATAAGTTGTTATCTCTGGGTATGCCACGAAGAAAGTTTCGCCAACGATATCCGATTCCACCGCCTTTACAATCGCGCCGCAGACATCCCGCACATCGACGAGATTTACAAATCTTTTCCCGGAAGGAAGAAACACAATTCCGCTGTTTACCATCCTGAAAGCGAAAAAAACATCCCTATCGCCCGGGCCATAAACCGCCACAGGCCGCAGAACCAGATATGGCAAACCCGACTCCTTCACGAATTTCTCGCCCAAAAGTTTGCTCTTTCCATAGTCGGATACTGGCGATTCAGGATCCGATTCCTTTTTCGGATTTTCGAGCGTGCCGCATCCTGACGCCGCCTGCGACGAAACATAAATAAATTTTTTAAGAGTTTTCAGATTTTTCGCTTTTTCGACCAGATTTCTCGTTCCGCCGCCATTGACCCCGTAATAATCCTTTACGCGACCTCTTATGAGCCCGGCCATATGGATGACAATGTCAACTTCCGGCATTTTCCAATCGGGATTTATCAAATCTCCGTATACCGGAATTGTAAATTCTCTTTTTATTTTTTCGTATTTTTCACGGCTTCTCACAAGACACCAAACTTCGTGTCCCGAAAGAAAATCGACGAGGTTTTTCCCTATAAAACCCGTGCCACCTGTCAGAAAAATTTTCATTCTTTTACCAAAACGAGATTATCCCTGTGGATAACCTCTGGGGTGTCCACATAACCGAGAACAAAGGCTATGTCGCCGCTTTTTTCACCCCGAATTTTTTCGACCTCCGCATTCGAATAATTGACAATTCCTCTCGCGAATTTCTTTTTTCCGAAGATTATATTCACCGTATCGCCTTTGCGAAAAGACCCTTCAGTTCCGACAATTCCCGCAGGAAGCAAACTTTTTCCTTTTTTGAAAATCGCTTTATAAGCCCCTTCGTCAACATAAATCGCCCCGCGACATATTCGACCGAAAACAATCCATCTTTTTTTCTCCCGCAACTTTCGCGACGGATAAATCGTCGTTCCGGCATTTTCCTTTTCAACAAGAATCCTGCAGAGAATATTTTTTTCTCTCCCGTCGGCTATGGTCATCCTGCAGCCGCTTATCTGCGTTATTTTGGCCGCCATCAGTTTTGATTTCATGCCACCGGTGCCGAATGCGGATGAGACGCCTGCCGCGCTTTCCAGAAGGCGACGGTCTATCTCCCTTATTTCCGGCACGACTTTCCCACCGGCGAGAAGCCCTTTTACATTCGTCAGAATGACGAGGTTTTCGGCGCCGATATGGCTTGCCACAAGCGCGGAAAGACGGTCGTTGTCTCCAAATTTGATTTCGTCCACCGTAACGGAATCGTTTTCGTTTATAACCGGGACCACGCCTTTGTCCAGAATTTTAAGAAGCGTTCTCCTCAAATTCAGGTATTTGTTCCTGCGGGAAAAATCGTCGGCGGAACAGAGAATCTGGGCTGCCGTGATTTTCCTGCGGCCGAAAGCCTTCACCCACATATTCATCAAAATCGGCTGCCCGACGGACGCCAGAAACTGCGCCTGACTCACGCTCACGGGCTTCGGCGAACCCGTCTTAATCATGCCGCAGCCGACTGCGCCTGAGGAAACAACCGCAAATCTGAAATCCTTTTTCCGAAGTTGCGCAATTTCCAAAGCGATTTTGGAAATTACCCTTTCGCTGATTTTTCCGCCAGAGGTCGTAAGAAGTCCCGTCCCTACTTTTACAACGACGTTTCGCACAATCTCTCCCTTATAAATTCCACCAGGGAATCCAGTCCCCGCCCTTCTGCCGCCGAAATGCAAAAATGCTTTTCCGGAAAATTTCTCTCGCATTTGTCCGCTCCCGGGATATCCATCTTGTTCAGCGCTATGACAACGGGCTTTTCGAGCAGGAATGGACTATACTCCTTTACTTCCCTCTCCAAAATTTCAAAATCCGCGTAGGGATTGCCTCTCTTCGTAAACCCGAAAACATCAATCACAAAAAGCAGCAACTTTACTCTCTCGAGATGGGCGAGAAACTCAAAACCGAGCCCCTTTCCCAAATGAGCATCTTCCACAATGCCCGGCAAATCGGCAAAAGTTATTCTATCGCCGGCAACATTGACAACGCCCAAATTCGGCTTCAGGGTTGTGAACGGATAGTCGGCGATTTTCGGGTGCGCCGAGGAAATCCTCCCGAGGAGAGTGGATTTTCCCGCATTGGGAAAACCGACGAAGCCGACATCCGCAATCAGTTTCAGCCTGAGAAAAATCTCGGCGGTCTCGCCATCTTCTCCGGGCGTCACTTTTCGGGGAGCCCTGTTGGTTGCGGACTTGAAAAAAGCGTTTCCCCTGCCGCCTTTTCCCCCACGGGCAACGCAGAGTTCATCGCCGTCATATATGAGGTCTCCGATTAAAACGCCGTCTCTGACAACCTCCGTTCCGCAGGGAACCTTTATGCGGATATCTTCGCCAGTTCTTCCATTCCGGCAGGAACCCCCGCCGTGCCCGCCGCTTTTCGCCTTATAATGGGGATGAAACTTAAAATCATAGAGAGTGGCAAGACCTGAGGAAGCCACCAGAAAAACGCTGCCGCCTCTTCCGCCGTCGCCGCCGTCAGGACCTCCGCGCGGAACAAACTTTTCCCTCCGGAAAGACAGACAACCGTCTCCGCCGCGGCCGCCTTTGACAAAAATTTTTACTCTGTCAACAAAAAGCGACTTCAAAACCCGTTACGTCTGAAAGACGGAAATTATTTTTCTGCCCCGTTTTTTTTGAAACTTGACCTTGCCGTCAATCTTCGAATAAATGGAACCGTCGCGGCCGCATCCGACATTTACGCCTGGGAAAAATCTCGTCCCCCGCTGGCGAACTATTATGCTGCCAGCTGAGACCAATTCCCCCCCGAATCTTTTCACTCCAAGCCGCTTGCCGATAGAATCCCGCCCGTTCTGGGACGAGCCCTGTCCTTTCTTATGAGCCATAACTCACCTCCAAATTCAGTTTCCAGATTTTACAAATTCAATTAAATCTTGACAACCGTCCCGTTTTTTACAAAAATTAACGTCTATGAAAAGAACATATCAACCGCATAAAAAAAGAAGAGCAAAGAAGCATGGCTTCAGAAAGAGAATGTCATCTGCTTCCGGGAGAAAAATCATCAATGCCCGCCGAAGGAAAGGCAGAAAAACATTATCGGCATAAGAACATTCTTCAAAACCGGTTTTTTAAGTGCCGGGCGGAGAGAAATCCGCAGAACAGGGGCAGGCTCTTTTTGAGAATCAGCAAGAAATACGCCAGAACCGCCGTTGGACGAAACAGAATAAAAAGGTGGATTCGGGCGATTTACGCGAAAAGCGGCGTTAAGGGAAAGTTCGATATCGTGATAAACCTCAAAAGAGAACCCGCAGGAGAATTTAAGCCGTTCGAGGAAAATTTGAAGGATTTATTCGGCAAAATAGGACCGTGAAAAAACTTCTGATTCTTTTCATCAAACTCTGGCAGAAAATACCAAAGACGCCGCACTGCCGGTTCTATCCGAGTTGTTCGCAGTATTTCATCATCGCTGTTGAAAAATACGGGCTCTTTCAGGGTTCATTGAAAGGAATTTGGAGAATCCTGCGGTGCCATCCCTTTTCAAAAGGAGGTTTCGATCTGCCATGAACGAAGTGGAAAGAAACTCCACTCTGGCTATCATATTGTCCTTTCTGGTTCTGGCCATCTGGTGGTCCGCTATGTCGAAGAAAAAACATCCAAGGCCGGAGGCTGTGAAAAAGCCCGTCGCGGAGGAAACGACTAATGCCCGACGAGACCTCAAAACAACAACGGCGGAAGAAATTCCCATAAAAAAGAAAATTCCCCGGGAGGAAGGCCTTTTCGAACTGAAAACCAAATTCTTCAGATGCCTCATCGGCAGGAAAAGCGGCAGATTAAGACATCTTTTCATAAAGGAAAACTCGGGCGAAATCGATTTGATACTTCCCGACGCTCCTCTTCCTTTCGCCGTGGCGGGCGGCGATATTCCGCAGACCGTCGAAAAAAAGAATAATGCTGTTTTCGCCGTTTACCGCGGCGAGACACAAAAATTTTCTATCGACGGCGACTACCTGAAAATGGAAATAACTCCGGCTGGCGAAACGCCTGCGGAAATCGCCTGGAGCGGAGGAATCGGCTGCGATCCCGAACTGATCGAACAGCAGCAAAAAAGGCGACTCACGAAATTTTACTACAAAAACGGAAAAGTCCGCAAAATCAACAAAAAAACCGAAATAAATTCCTGCAAATGGATTGGAATAACAAACAGATACTTTTTAATCGCGTTCTTCCCGCAGAAAGGCGCGAAAATAATTTGCGACCCGAAAAACAGGGACAGCCTGATAACTTTCAAAATACCCCGCCGCGGCGAAATAAAAATTCTGCCCATTCAGAAAAGATACACAGCGCTTCTGAAAAGAGGAGACGGGCTTCAAAAAACCATAAACTTCGGACTCTTCTCGTTTTTGAGCGTTTTCTTTCTGTATGTTCTGAATTTTTTCAACAGTCTTTTCGGAAACTACGGCTGGGCGACAATTCTGCTGACGGTGATAATACAGATTTTTATGTTCCCTCTTACGAAAAAAAATCTGAAATCCGCTCAGGCTATGAAAAGAATCCAGCCGTATGTCAAAAAACTTCAGCAGCAGTATAAAGACGACCCGAAGCGTCTCAACGCGGAACTTCTGAATTTGTACAAAGTCCAGAAGGTCAATCCGCTCGGCGGATGCCTCCCGATGATTCTGCAAATTCCGATTTTCTGGTCGCTGTTTACAATGCTTCAAAACACATTCGAACTGCGCGGAGCGCCTTTTATCCTCTGGATAAAAGACCTTTCCAGACCCGATATGCTTTTCGGGCACATCCCTTCATTCATTCCGATTATCGGAAACTGGCCCATCGGGCCGCTGCCACTTCTTATGGGAGCGGTTATGTTTCTCCAGCAGAAAATGACGATAACCGACCCCCAGCAGAAAGCGTTTCTGATGATGCCCATTTTCTTCACCTTCATATTTCTCAAATTCCCGTCGGGGCTGGTTCTCTACTGGTTTACAAGCAATGTGATAACCTTCATTGAACAGGTTCTAATTTCCAGACAGAATAAATGAATGACACAATCGCCGCCCCCATTACAGCATGGGGGCATTCAAGCGTGGGGATTATCCGCCTGAGCGGAAACGACTCCATAAAAATTCTCAAGAAAATCTTCAAATCGAAAAGCGGCGTTCCGCCTGAGAAGTTCCCAACCCACTCTATCAGATACGGACACATCTACGACAGAGGCAGGGTCGTCGACGAAGTTCTTGTTCTTTTTATGAAAAAACCGAAGACATACACGCGGGAAGATGTTGTCGAAATTTCGTCTCACGGAGGTCCCGGAATCGTGCGAAAAATTCTGGAACTCTGCGTCGAACACGGGGCCCGTCTCGCAAAACCCGGAGAATTCACGAAAAGAGCGTTCCTCAACGGGCGAATAGACCTCGCACAGGCGGAAGCCGTCGCTGACATCATAAACGCAAAAAGCGAAAAAGCGATTATCCTTGCCGCGGGGCAGATAAAAGGAACTCTTTCCGAAAAAGTCCGACAACTGCGCAATAAAATTCTAAACGCGGCAACGCAAACAAACGCCGCAATCGACTTTCCCGAAGACGTCTCCGCGGACTCCGCAAAAATCAAGGCACAGTTGAAAGACGCTCTCGGAGAAACTGAACGACTGATTTCCACATTCGAAACAGTCAAAAAATATCGCGAAGGAGTCAAAATAGCGATTGTGGGAAAAACAAATGTTGGCAAATCCTCTCTCGTCAATATTCTTTCGCGAAGCGACGCGGCGATTGTCACTCCGATTGCAGGAACAACACGGGATATCATAAGACAACCGGTTGTTATAGACGGCATTCCCGTCGAACTCCTCGACACGGCCGGAATCAGAAAAACCGCGCGGGGTGTCATAGAAAAAATCGGGATGGAAAAAACAATAGCGGCAATTGAATCTGCGGATATCGTGCTGTTTCTTTTCGACGCCTCTAAAAAAATCGACGAGAAAGACGAAAACATAATAAAAATTCTCTCCGGCTACAAAAACAAAACCCTTATGGTGGGGAACAAAATCGACCTTGGAAAAATAAAACCTGCGAAAAAAACCGGCATCGGAATTGCCTACACCAGTTGCCTGCGGGAAAAGGGCATCGGCGCGCTTCGGAAAAAAATCTCCGAAATACTCACAAAAGGACAAGCGCCCGCAGGAGACAGGGCGGCCATCACGAACCTGCGGCAATTCAGAATTTTCCTGAAAGTCAGAAATTCGCTTATTTCGGCCATAAGCAAACTTCCGGGGCGGCTGGCGGAAAGTTCATTCTTTATGGAGCATGCCCTCAGCGCCCTCGACGAAATAACCGGAAAAAAATTCAGGGAGGATATGATTGAAGAAATCTTTTCAAAATTCTGCATTGGCAAGTAAACTGAAAATCCTTTTTCTCGCTGTTTTTCTTACAGCGGCGGAAGCGAAAACGGTAACAATTTTCTACAATCCCCCAGCGGGTAAAACGCTGGAATATTCTCTTGAAATGACCATCCACCAGCAACTTGAATCAATCGAATCAAAAAAACCCGCCGCCTTGACGCCAACCTCCTCTGTCCTAAATTTCACCGCGCGGTTCAGCCTGAAATTCTCGACTTCAGCGGAGGGATTTGTTGAAACTTATACCCTGAAAAGCGCCACGGTTTCTTTCAGCGCAGGGGGCGTAAAATCGGAAATAGGAGAAAGCGTTCGCAAATTCATTGGCAAAACATGGAGCATTCCCGTTTCGACTTCCGGAAAAGTCTCCTCGAAAGATATGGGATTTCATGTCTTCGTGTCAAATGAAATTTTCGGGCGGAAACTAAAAATAGGCAAAAAAATAAAAACGGTTTCGCGGGTGAACTATCCTCTGCTGGATATGATTCTGGCCACAGAAACGAAAACTTCCTATAAACCGGAAAAAATAGCAGGCAAAAATCTGGTTCTTTTTTCGTTTGAATCCGAAGCGTCCGGCAGCGCGCATTATCCAAAGTTGAAAAATTATATGGCAGAAAGCGAAATTACGGGAAAAGGTTCTGGAACCTTTATCTATAACAGAAAAGAAAGCGCAATCGAAAACGTTTCGGCGGTTTTCGATTTTTCAAGCAACGTCTTTTCGCATGGGAAAAAACTGAAGCCGCAAAAAATGAAAATGAAACAGCAAATCGAAATCAACGTGAAAAAAAGAAAGATGGGAGAAGGTAGATGGTAGATGGCAAAAACCGTCTCCCGTTTTCCGTCTTCCATTTACCTTTGAAAAGCGGAATACTACTTACTACTTGCTATTTGCTACTCACTAACTCAGACGCCCATGACGTTGAAAGGTTTTCTTTATGTCGTTTGCTATTTTCGAAATTTCTTTTCTTAATGGACCTTCAACCATAATTCTTAAAAGCATCTGTGTCCCCGAGTATCTGATTAAAACCCTGCCCCTTCCGGAAAGTTTTTTTTCGCTGCGGGTTATCGCCGCCGAAATCGCCGGAATTTTCGAAAAATCAATTTTCTTCTTCACCGGAATGTTCAGAAGAACCTGAGGATAAACCTTCATAATCTTCCGCAACTGAGAAAGTTTCTTCCCTGTCAACTTCATTATTGAAAGAAGTTGCAGAGCGGTCAGAAGGCCGTCGCCTGTTGTGTGGTGGGTAAGAAAAATTATGTGTCCCGAATTTTCTCCTCCGAGTATCGCTCCCTTCCTTAACATCTCTTCGAGCACAAATCTGTCGCCGACGGGCGTCAGAGAGTATTTTATCCCTTTCTTATCCAGAAATTTCCTCAAACCATAGTTGCTCATCACTGTCCCCACGACAAAATTATTGTTTAGTTCATTTCTTTCTTTCAGAAAATCGGCCACAATCGCGATAATTTCATCGCCTGAAACAACTTTTCCCTTCTCATCCACAGGAATCAGCCTGTCGCCGTCGCCGTCGAAAGCAAGCCCTATATCCGCATTTTCCCTTAAAACAATTTTCGAAAGATTTTCCGGATAAAGAGACCCGCAGTTCCTGTTTATGTTTGTTCCATCGGGCGAGGTACCTATCGATTTAACTCTGGCGCGCAGTTCGGAAAAAATCATCGGAGCGACTTTATATGTGGCTCCATTTGCGCAGTCAAGAATAATTTTGAAACCTTCGAGAGAAAAATCCCGGGGCAATGTGCTTTTCAGAAATACGATATATCTGCCAAGAGCATCTTCGACCCTGATGTTTTTTCCTATCTTGGCCGCAGGGGGCAGAAGATGATGAATATTCGCGGAAAGAACGGTTTTTTCGATTTCTCTTTCCGCTTCCTCGCTCAGTTTCATTCCAGTTGGCGCAAAAATCTTAATTCCGTTATCCTCATAAGGATTGTGAGAAGCGGAAATAACAACGCCTGCGTCAGCGTTTATGTTTTTTGTCAGAAACGCAATTCCCGGAGTCGGCATAGGACCTACAAGAAAAACTTCGCCCCCCATTGCCGTAATTCCGGCAGAAAGAGATGTCTCAAGCATATAACCAGAAAGTCGGGTATCCTTTCCTATGAGAATTTTCGGTTTGTGGGATTTCGTCTTTCTGAAATAATTTGTCAGTGCGACTCCAACCTTTACAATGTGAAAAGGCGTCATCGGGCTTTTGTTTGCAACACCTCTTATTCCGTCAGTGCCGAAAAATCTCATTCTTTTCGCTCCTTTCCTCCACCGGCCAGGGCCGGTCTTACAACTGAATTTTTAGGATAATAACCTCTTGCAACTGTATTTGGATAGAGAATCGAGTTTCTGCCCATAATCGTGCCGGGAGACGTTACGGAATTGCATCCTGTTAAAACACCATCAGCTAAAATCGCCCCGAATTTCCTCAAGCCGGTAGAAATCTTCATTCCCTCGGCAGAAACATAAACGCTGCCTTCCACAATTTTCAGATTCGCAAGTTTCGTTCCTGCTCCGAGATTCACTTCGCCGAGAATGCTGTCTCCAATATACGCGAAATGCCCAGCTTTGCTGTTTCCCGTCAGAACCGAATTTTTTACCTCTGTAGAATGACCAACTACGCAATTTTTTCCGATAATAACTTTCCCTCTGATATAGGCGCCCTGCCTGATGACACTGTTGTCCCCGATTATTGTAGGTCCGTAAATCAAAGCGCCTGGCTCCACAATAACTCCTGTTCCTATCTGAATTTTGTCATCCATAAAACAACTTCCTTCGTAAACAAACGACCCGTTTTCGAGAATAAGCGTCTTTTTGACCAGAGCCCCGTTTTTGATTATGTCCGAAACATTCGGCTCGATAAAAACTCCAAGATATTTCTCTATTCTCGGCAAAACCTCCCACACTTTTTCGATGTTGTTAAAAATCGCCTTCTGGGGAAAATCCTCGATATTGAAAAAATTCTCGGGCTTAAAATTCAATTTCGACATCTCTCCTCTCCCGAGCTCTGATTTTGAAAAGTTCCGCATCCTTAAAACCCGCAAACGAAGCGATTAAAGCATCCGGCAACTGGTGAATTTTTATGTTGTAAACATTGACAGAGTCATTGTAAAATTCCCGCCTGTCCGCGATCTGGTTTTCGAGAGCGGTGATTCTTGACTCAAGATGGGTGAAATCCTGATTCGCCTTCAACTCCGGATATTTTTCGGAAAGGGCAAAAAGTTTTCCGAGAGCGCCTGTGAGCATATCTTCCGCTTTTCCCTGTTCATCAACCGTCTTTGCTTTTATACAAATTCCCCTCGCCTTTATCACATTTACGATTGTTTCCTTCTCGTATTTCATATAACCTTTGATTGTTTTGACAAGTTTCGGAATTTCGTCATATCTCTGCTTTAGAATAACATCAATGTTCGCCCACGCTTTGTCCACATTTCTCCTGAGCATAACAAGGTTGTTGTAAATCTTGATAATGTAAATCACAACAATGACGAGTAGACCCCACAGAACCACATTTGCGATAAATTCCATCTATACCTCCAGTTATATCTCAAATATTAGCAAATTTTTGAAGAATTAAAAAAAGCGATACGACAAAAAGAATCAGCCCCCCAAAAATCCCGAAGATAGCGCCTAACCCAAGTTCGCCAAAATAATAGCAAAAAGAGCGAAATTCGGCAAATTTCAAGAGGGTCACAATTCATTTCTCGTCGGAGCAGTCGCGGGGAAGAGACGAAATTGCAAATGTAGTGACACACAC
>JAGHAK010000035.1 GCA_021161565.1 Elusimicrobiota bacterium
AATATCTTTCATTTTTTATTTTCATTTTTTTGTTATTCATAATTTTCCGCATATTTTTTTATTTTTCATCTCAAAAGGGCGGCCCTATGGGCATTTTTTTCAATTCTATTGAAAAAAATGGGTTGAAGCAGCGGCTGGAAAATACTACAATATAAACAATTTGCTGCAAACCAAACCAATGGAGGTGGCTATGGACATAAATGAATTGAACCAGAAAGTTCTTGCGGAAAACGCGAAAATCAAAAATCTGCTTCAGGAACTTCACAGAGTGATTGTGGGTCAGGATGTTCTCCTCGAACGGCTTTTAATCGGGATTTTTTCGGGCAACCACATTCTCGTGGAAGGCGTTCCCGGGCTTGCCAAAACTCTCGCCGTTTCCACGCTTTCCTCGACTCTCGATATGGGTTTCAAGAGAATCCAGTTTACGCCGGACCTGCTTCCCGCTGACATTATCGGCACACAGATTTATCACCCGTCAAAAGAGGAATTTTCGATTAAAAAAGGTCCCGTCTTCGCGAATTTCATTCTCGCAGACGAGATAAACCGCTCTCCCGCGAAAGTCCAGTCCGCTTTGCTCGAAGCAATGCAGGAGCGTCAGGTCACAATAGGAGAAAAGACATACGAACTTCCCAAGCCGTTTTTCGTTATGGCGACTCAGAATCCGATTGAACAGGAAGGGACTTATCCTCTTCCCGAAGCGCAGCTGGACCGATTTATGATGAAAGTTGTCATAACTTATCCGAGCAGAGAAGAGGAGCGTGGCATTGTCGAAAAAGTCGAAATTCAGGGGCTTCCCAGAGTCGAAAAAATTATTTCGCGGGAAGACATTTTCAAAATCAAGGAATTAATTTCGCAGATTTATATAGACGATAAAATCAAGAATTACTGCGTCGACCTTTCTTCGGCGACGAGAAATCCGGCGGATTACGGATTGGAAAATCTTAAACCGCTTGTCGCATGGGGCGTTTCGCCGAGGGCTACGCTTCATCTGATTGAGGCGGGAAAAGTTAAAGCGTTTATAGAAGGAAGAGGATTTGTCATTCCGGAGGATATAAGAGCCATTCTTCCGGACGTTTTCAGGCACAGAATCGTTTTGAGTTACGAGGGCGAGGCGGAAAACTACACTTCCGAGAAAATTATTTCCGAGATTCTTTCATCCGTGGAGGTCCCATAGAAAATTCAAAAATCAAAATTCAAAAATCAAAATTTAGGAGTCAAAATTTAGGAACCAAAAAATGGAAGACGAGAAAGAAATTTTCAGGAAAATTCTGAAAATAGATATTTACACAAGGCATCTTGCCGATCAGTTTTTTGCGGGGAAATACACATCGACATTCAAAGGCAAAGGAATCGAATTCGCGGAAGTCCGTCCTTATGTCGTCGGGGACGATGTGAGAAATATCGACTGGAATATTACAGCCAGAATGAATTTTCCGTTTGTCAAGGAATTTGTCGAAGAAAGGCAGATGTCGATTGTTTTTATAATTGATTTGAGTGCTTCCGTTCGCTTTGGGACAATTGAAAAATTCAAAAGAAGGTTGTTCAGCGAAATTTCCGCTCTTCTTGCCTGGACCGCTTTAAGGAATGATGACAAAGTTTCCCTTATTCTTTTCACGGATGAAGTGGAAAGATATATTCCGCCAGGAAAGGGCAGGTTTCACATTTTGAGAATAATCAGGGAAATTCTCTATTTCAATCCCCGCGGCAGGGGTTCATCCGTTTCATCAGCCCTCGAATTTGCCAGCCGCATTTTCAGGAAAAGAAGCGTGGTTTTTGTATTCAGCGATTTTTTTGAGCAGAATTTCGAAAAAGAACTGCGGATTCTGTCGCGAAAACACGATGTTATCGGCGTCAATGTCCGCGATCCCCGCGAAATAGATCTGCCTGACTGCGGTCTGTGCAGGGTGAAGGACCCCGAAACCGGCGGCGAATTTTTGGTTGATTTTTCGAATTACCTTCTGCGGAAAAGATACGCGGATTTTGTCGCCTCGGAAAAAGAAAGATTAAAAAAACTTTTTTCCTCGGTTGGATGCGACCTTTTGTCTCTTCGAACGGACGAGGAATACATTCCCCATCTGCTGCGCTTTTTCAATTCGCGGGCAAAAAGAAGATGAGAAAGAATTTGCTCTTTTTCGTGATTTTTCTCGTTCTGGGTCCGTCGGTTGAAGCGGAAGGCATTGCGTTTCAGGTTTTCCCGTCATCTTCTGGCGCGATAATCGGCGTGAAATTCCCGGTCAAAATAAAAGTTTTTCATCCACCCGCCGTCAGCGTCAGGAAACTGACTCCGCCTGCAAGAGACGACATCGTTTGCGGGAGCATTAAATATAAAAAATCGGCAACGGAAGATTTGATAACTTTCGATATTTATTTTTACACAATTGGCGAGACTGAAGTCGGACCGTTTTTTGTTTTAATCGGCACAAAGACGGCGCGGGTTTCCTCTTTCAAAGTGGATGTCAAAGGCAGGCTGTCACAGAAGGATTTGGCTCTAAAAGGAATCCGCCCTCAGATATCCGCGCCTTTCCCGTGGCTGACGGTTGCTTTGGGTGTTCTGATTCTGGCGGGTGTTATTCTTTTTTTCAGATTAAGGAAAAGGAAAGAAACGAAAATCCCGGAAAAACAGATTTCTCCCGAGGATTGGTACCTTTCGGCTCTTTCGAAAATTGACACAGCCCGCACCCCTGACACTGTCGCCGATGAAATTTCCGATATTTTCAGGTTTTTTCTCGAAAAAAAATGGCGCATTCCCGCTATTTTTTTAAGTTCCGAGGAACTTCTCGCCGAACTTAAAAGGCGGAAAACCGGCACGGAAGCGAGAATGAAAGTGGCGGCTTTTCTCAGAAGCTGCGATTTGGCAAAATTCGCGAAAAAAGAAGCCGCAAAAGCGGAACTGGAAAAACTTCGCTCCAACGCGGAAGAATTTGTCAGGGTCAATTTCGGAGAAGCGCAAATATGAAAATTCTTTCTCCCGTCTATCTAATTTTTTTGCCGGTTGTTTTTCTCTGTTTCTGGTTTGTCTTCAAAAAAAGGGAGAAAGGTTTTGCCTATCATTCCCGCGCGCAGGTTATCGGACGGCTCGCGGGGCAAAGCAGTTTTTACCGCATGGAAACCTACCTGTTCCTCGCCGCGATTCTTTTTGCTTTTCTCGCTCTACTTCGGCCGGCGAAAGGGACTGTGCGGAAAAAGGAAGTAAAAAACGCCCGAGACATTTTTCTTGATATCGACACTTCCCTGAGTATGAGAACGGTGGACATCCGTCCCGATAGAATAACTTCGGCTAAAAAGAACGCTGCGGCATTCGCGGAAAAGCGCGTTCACGACAGAGTAGGACTTGTCGTATTTGGCGGAGTCGCTTATATTCACTGTCCCCTCACATTCGACAAATCAAGCGTTATCAGACTAATTGACGAAATTTCCGCCGGCATGACGCAGGCGGACGGAACCGCCATTGGAGATGGTTTGGCGGTGGCGATAAGGCATCTTGCCAAGAGCCGGGCAAAATCGAAAATAATAGTCCTTCTTACAGACGGAGCAAACAACAGAGGCGTGATAACGCCCGAAATGGCGGGGGAACTTGCGAAAAATCTGGGGATTAAAATTTACGCGATAGGCGTCGGCAAAACGGGCAAGGCGCTTTATCCTGTCGACGACCCTGTTTTCGGCAGAAGGTATATACCGATAAAAGACGAGTTGAACGAGGGTCTGCTTATGAAACTGAGCAGAACAACCGGAGGGAAGTATTTCAGGGCGACATCGTCGAAATCTCTCGCCGACATCTATTCGCAGATAGACAAACTCGAAACGACAAAAATGCTTTCGTCTTCTTATGTGGAATGGAGGGAATTTCAGCCTCTGTTGGTAAAACTTGCGTTTTTGTTTTTTATATCTGGAATTCTTTTTAGATTTGTATTTCTGAGGAGTTTGCCATGATTTGGGACAATCCGAGATTTTTGATTGCTCTGATTGTGGTGCCATTTCTGGTTCTTTTTTTTGTTTTTGAATGGCGAGTAAGAAAAAAAATCTCCAGGAAATTCGCCGATGCGGAAGTTTTTCCCAAACTTTCCTCGCGGAATCCGCAAGCGGAGATTTTAAGAAGGATTTTTCTGGTTTTTGCCTATGTGTTCTTTGTGCTGGCGGCAGCCTCGCCAAGATGGGGCTACAGAAAAATGAAAATTGAAGAGAAAAAAAGTTCGGTCATTATCGCGCTTGATGTGTCGGCAAGCATGCTTTGCGAAGATGTTAAACCGAACCGCCTGAAACTCAGCATAAGAAAAATAAAGGAACTTCTGACAATTTTGAAATCCCAGCGCTTTGGAATTGTGGGTTTTGCGGGGAAGGCTTTCACAATTTGCCCGCTTACCGAAGATGTCAGTTCCGTAAGGGAATTCCTCGACGAGGTCGGCGTGGCTTCCATTCCATATCCGGGGACAAACATCGAGAACGCGCTTTTGAAGGCAAAAGAAAGTTTCGTATCCGAGACGGCTGCAAAATCGATTATTATGTTTACGGACGGCGAAAACCTTCAGGGCGACCCCGAAAGCGCTTTGAAACAAATTCGGGGCATCGAGGTTTTTATCGTGGGCGCGGGAACTCCCGAAGGCGAGCCCATACCGATAAGGGATAAAAACGGGAATGTCAAGGGATACAAAAAAGATAAAAACGGAGAAACAGTCATCAGCCACCTGGACGAAACGACGCTTCTTAAAATCGCCAACGGCACAGGCGGAATGTATGTTCCCCAGACCCCCGACGATTCGGATATCGAACAGATTGCCGACAAGATTAACTCCAAAGGCAGTTCCGCAACCGCCAGAAGAACGAGAAAAATGCTCGCTCGAAAAAGTTATATCCCTCTCACTTTCGCTTTCCTGTTTCTCATCGCGGATTTTCTTTTCGCTTACCTTTTCGGCAAAAAAACGATTTTCGAGGCAAGAAATATCCCAGTGGTTTTCCTTGTTTTATTTTTCTGTTCGAAGGCTTCGGCGGGAAATTTTTCCAGGGGCAACAGATCTTTTAATAACCGCGATTATTTCAAAGCGGAAAAATTTTACAGAGAGGAACTCAAGAAGAGGTCATCCGCGGAAATTTATTACAACCTCGCAAACACGTATTACTGTCAGGGGAAATACGACGAGGCGGAAAAGCAGTACAACAAGGCTTTCACCTTCAATAACAGGAAAATGAAAGAGGATGTTTTATATAATATGGGCAACAATTATTTCAGGAAAAATCAGTTCGCGAAGGCGGCAGCCTGCTACAGGGAAGTTCTCAGAATGAATCCCTGCGCAAAAGACGCGCTTCACAATCTTGAAGTCGTTCTGCGCCGTAAATCGAAAGGTAAAAGTCAAAAGCAACGTCGCGGGGGAGAAAAAGAAAAGAAGAAAAAAACGATGTCAAAAGAGGATTTACAAAGGGTTCTTAATGTTATACAAAATATGGAAAACCAGAAGAGGAAGATGAAAAGAAAAAAAATGCCGAGAGTGCTGAAAGATTGGTAAGGAGAAAAGTGAAAA
>JAGHAK010000111.1 GCA_021161565.1 Elusimicrobiota bacterium
CCTGCTTTATTCATATTAAAAGGAGGAAACCGCCCTTTCGGTTGATGTGGTATGATGGAATGTGAAATAGAAAAAAATGAAAAAGGTATTATACTACCGAGGAAACTTTCAAGAAAGGGCGGGGCTAGTATCTTTCGTTGCAACCGAAGGTAGAAGGTAAGTAAATGGTAGGCGGAAGACAGGAAATAAAAAAATTGAGAAAATTTACGATATCCTCAACAAAAATTGTTGAGAAAAAAAACATTGTTTCTCTTTTAGAAGAAGCCATCCGCCCGAAAAGCAGGGTCTGCATCGAAGGATGCAACCAGAAACAGGCGGATTTTCTCGCACGGGCTCTCTGTGATGTCTCACCATCAAGAGTGAGGGACATTCACATTGTTCAGTCAGCAATTGTTTTGCCTGAGCATCTGGACATATTTGAAAAGGGTATCGCCTCAAAACTGGATTTTGCCTTCAGCGGACCTCATGCAAAAAGATTGTATAAACTTGTAAGTGAAAGAAAAGTTAAAATTGGCTCCATCCACACTTACATAGAACTTTATGCGCGCTACTTTTCAGACCTGACGCCGGATGTGGCGCTGATTGCGGCGGACTTCGCAGACAAAGATGGAAATCTTTACACCGGCTACAACACCGAAGACACCCCTGTAATAACAGAGGCAACCGCTTTCGGTGGTGGAATTGTGATTGCGCAGGTGAAAGAAATTTTAGACAAACTCCCGAGAGTGGATATCCCCGGCGACTGGGTTGACTTTGTCGTTCCCACAGGCGAAGATTACTACATCAAACCGCTTTTCACGAGAGACCCTGCAAAAATAACAAACCTTCAAATTTTTCTTGCTATGCTTTTGATAAAAGGTGTTTATGAAAAATACAAAGTAAAGTCGGTCAATCACGGAATAGGATACAACGCCAGCGCCACAGAGTTGCTTCTGCCGACATTCGGGAAAAATTTGAAAGGAAAAATCTGCCAATTCTGGGACTTAAATCCCCATCCCACGCTCATTCCAGCCATTGAAGAAGGTTTTGTCAAAAAGGTTTATTCTTTCGGTGGAGAGCCTGGAATGGAGGACTATGTAAACGCACGTCCCTGGATTTTTCCCATCGGAGCCGACGGCACAATGAGAAGCAACCGCCTTTTTGCGCAACTTTTTGGGCTTTACGGAATTGACTGCTTTGTCGGTTCCACCCTTCAAATAGACAGATTTGGAAATTCCTCCACAGCAATAAAGAATATGATTTCCGGCTTTGGCGGTGCCCCGAATTTAGGCTCAACCCCTCCTGGAAGAAGGCATTCAACTGTTGCCTGGAATAAAGCATTGAAAGAAAACAAGAAAAGTCGCAAAGAGACGGGTTTCCGACGGGGAAGGAAACTTGTTGTCCAGATGACACCCACAAGAAGCGAAAAAAAAGACATTCCTGTTTTTGTGGAAGAACTGGACGCTTTTTCTATGTATAAAAGCGGATATTTCCAGCAGCCTCCCGTTATGATTTATAGCGATGAGATTACCCACATAATCACAGAGAAGGGAATTGCAAATTTTCTTCTGTGTTCAAATGTAAAGGAACGCTTGCTTGCTGTTGCTGCTGTGGCGGGTGAAACGCAAGTTGGAAAGAAAATCTCTCCTGAGGAAGTTGAAAAACTCAGAAAGAAAAAAATTTTCACTCCGCCTGAGGCGCTTGGCATGAAAATGGAAGATGCCACAAGAGACCTTCTTTCTGCGCAGAACTTTGAGGAACTTATCCGCTGGTCAAAAGGGCTTTATAAAGTTCCGAAGGAGTTTTTATGAAAGAGTTTGTTGCCTGCGCGATTCAGATGTATGTGGTGCCAAACAATGTAAAGAAAAATACGGAGCGCGCCATTCGGCTTCTTGAAGAAGCGAAAAAATTCCACAACCCGAATTTAATTGTTTTTCAGGAAACAGTCTCGACCGGATTTTGTCCGGGGCTTTCCGCTGAAAAACTTCTTCAGATTGTGGATACCATTCCCGGCAAACAGATAAAGCCCATTCAGACAGCCGCCCGAAAAAACAGGGTTTATGTTGTCTGGCCATCTTATGAAAAGGATGAGGAGAAAAAGGAAATTTACAACACAGCCGTTTTGATTTCTCCTTCAGGTGAAATTATTGGCAAATACAGAAAAACGCACCTTTTTGGCGATGAAGCAATTTCGAAAGGTGGATGGGTTACCCCCGGCAGGAAACTGGCTGTCTTTCAGACGGAATTTGCCCGCATCGGAATAATGATTTGCTATGATGGGGATTTTCCCGAAGTTGCCAGGGGCCTTGTGAAAAAAGGAGCAGAGGTGATTGTAAGACCCTCCGCTTTTTTGAGAAATTTCGAAATCTGGTCGCTCACAAACCGCGCACGCGCTTTTGACAATCATGTTTTTGTAGTTGCGGCAAATGCCACAGGTGTGGATGCTTCGGGGAAATATTACTTTGGTCACAGTATGATTATTTCCCCCGCCTCGAATCTCCTTGCTCTTGCGGGAGCAGGAGAAAATATAATCAGTGCATGGCTTTCCCCTGACCGATTTCGGGAAGTATCTCAGGGGTCGCGCACCGAAAGAATTTTTGACCACATAAAAGATTTAAACGAAGAAATAACGTAGTAACTACAAGACCTCTTTGGGCAGCGTATCTATGTTAAGCGGGTATAAAAATTTCCGAAATGTTATCTGAAAAAATTTTCTTCCAGTCTGCCGAATTTTCAAGATAAAAAGCGAAAGGCGTTTCTTTTTCCCACAGGATCAAATCGAAGTTGTATTTTTTCAGGAGAACTTCCGGATTTTCCTGAAGTTCGGTTGAGAGGAAGAAATTCCGGATAAACTTTGCGGGATAAAAATCGGCTCGCCCGTCGATAAAAACTGGAATGTCGTTATGGATGAGAAATCCGCCCCATTTGTACGGATTTAGAATTTTTTCCGGTTTGCGCTCTTTTATTATTTCCGCTGCTTTTTGAGGATACTTTTTCATGTCAAAAAATCCGTCTCCGAAATTAAGATTCCATATCAGGATAATCAAAACAGGGAAGGAAAAGGTAAGGAAATAATTGAGCAATTTCAGGATTTTCGAATTTTTTGTGTGCCTGTCGGTTTTTAATCGAAAGCGAAAAAGAGCGATATCGGCGGTTTTCCACAAATTCGTGCCCGCAATCGGTGCTGCCACAAAAAGAAAAAGCGGAATGTTTCTCACTGAATAAAGAGATGCGCAGAGAAAAAACAGGAAAAGCAGAATGTTTCTGACCGTTTCTTTTTGCTTTGCGCCCGCGAAACCCAAAAAGGAAATTGCGATAAAAAGAAGAAAAGCCTTTCCGTATGTTTCGTGAAAATCAGGGCTCATCCATTCCATTATGTACGAAAGATGCGTTCGCGTCTCGCCAAAAATATATTTCAAAGGGTGTATCAGGGAATCCAGCCCGCCGGGATTCAGGGTAGACGCTACGAGAGAAAGAAAAAAGACAGCCGTGATATTTCCAGGACGATGATTATTTATTATTTCTTCCGCCGCGAAAAAGAAAAGAAAGAACAATCCAATGATAAATAAACCATGGAAATTCGACCAGATAAAAAAAATGAGGGGAACTGCAATTTTTTTCCGCAAAGACAATTTTACTTTTTTGTGTGAAGGCGTAAACAAAAGAAAAATCAGCAGGGAAAAAAGGAAAAACGAAAAAATCTGAGGCCTTATGGAAAAAGTTATCGCCGCGAGCCAGCCGCTAATAGCCGTCATAAAAACGGAAATTTCGAGAGAATTGGTGTTTTCGTAAATCGTGAGAAAGAGCAAGACGAAAGCCGCCGTAATCAGGACGGATTTCAGAATTATCAAAGCGGAGTTTCCGCAGGTTTTCGAGGTGGCATAAAAAGCGAACTGCGACAACCACTCGTGGTTGAACCATTTTTTGCCGCGAAATGTCCAGGAAAAGGAATCCGTTTTCTGTATTCCGTTTTTTGCGATGAGTTCTCCTGTCTTTATGTGCCAGAAGAAATCCGGGTCCGAAATCTTTGTCAGGTTGAAAATAAAAATTATGCCGAAAAGATATATTATCAGGATCGTTTTTACGTTCAATTTTTTCATAGAATACGATAATCAGAAC
>JAGHAK010000164.1 GCA_021161565.1 Elusimicrobiota bacterium
TTAATGCCTCCATTTTTCCCACCTCCTTTTTCCTCTTTGGAGATGGTTAATTTTACTCTTTTTCGCTTAGATTTTTAATTTGAGGCATCGTATCCCTTTCGCTTAGATTTTTCTTGAGGCACTGCGAAATATTGCGTCTTTTATGGAAATTTTGTATATTGAACTATGATTGAACAAACTCTTGTTTTGATAAAACCCGACGGTTTGAAAAAATCGCTTACGGGCAATATACTGACGCGGCTGTCAGAAACAAAACTGGAAATCGCGGGGGCAAAAATCGTAGCGGTGACACGAGAACTCGCCGAGCAACATTATCGGCATATGAAAGACAAGCCATTCTTTAACGAACTAATAGATTATCTGACAGGTCAACTTCACGACAGAAGAAAAGTTATGGCTCTCGTCTATCACGGCGAAAATGCGATTTCGCTTGTGAGAACAATTTGCGGGGCAACCAATCCTGAACAGGCGGAACCCACTTCGATACGGGGCGCTTACGGAAGAATCACGACATCGGGTCTTTTTGAAAATATTATTCACGCATCGTCCAATTCGCAAGAAGCGGAACGGGAAATAAAACTGTGGTTCAAACCGAGCGAACTCGTTTACAGGATTTACCCTGCCAAAAAAATCACGGAAAAAACAGAAAAACTAATCTGGAAATAAATTCTACTACTGAGGGCAGAAAATAGTTTACCCCCGTTAGAGAAGGCCGCCGACTCTGTCGGAGGTATAGGTTTTTCCTCTGATGGCAGTACAATTCTGTCATCTTTACAAAGTTCTCTAACGGGGTAAACGGGATTCGTATTGGGCGAGTTTCCGACGGGATTCTTTTCTGTATCTTTTATCACGGGAATTCACGAGCATCAACCAGATTCTGGAAGCGTTCTTGTAGTCTCCCTGTTTTTCGTATATAAAAGCGAGAATGTTTTTTACCATATCCGGGCAGTCAGGCATTTTTATCGCCTCTTCGAGATACGGCAGAACCGCCACATCTCCTTTCTCGTCCCTAACCTGAATTGCCGACAGATACAAAACAGCCTTCGAAAAAACTTCGTTGTATTTTTTGTAATCTTCGATTCCCTCAATGAGAATTTTTACCGCTTCGGATTTCCTTTTCTGGACCCAAGCCAAAGCCGCAGCGGAAAAGAGATAAGCATAGTCGAAATTTCTGTCGAGACGGACGCATCTCAGGGCGTAATTCAGCAACCGCTTATGTTTCGAAAAACTCAAAAAGTGGTCCCTGTGCTTTCCCATCTCGCTTTCGGGGAGTTCCTCTTCGGGAACCTTTCCGTAATACTGAAGAAGCTGGATGAACGCGACATCGGCGGCGATTCTGCGGTGACCGAAAAAAGTAATCCAGAAATCCTGATAATGCGCCGCTTCGTAAAAATATCGCGAAAAAACATTTGTGTTTCTGAAAACAAAATGGCTTTCCGCAACTTTCTGAAAAAAAACGCTGAACGCAAAAAAGAAAAAAAACAGACCGACAACGGCAATTTTTCTCATAATCAAAATTCTTTTTTTTCGAATATCGCGCAGGAAATAACAAGCACGGCGGCCGTATAAAAGACAGCGTAAAGAATTGCGGGCAAATATCCGCCCGCTTGAAAAAATCTTCCCTCGACATAATCCGGAATATTGAGGATTGTAAAATTCGGGATAATCCATTTGGCGACCTTCAGAAAAATGACGGCAAGAGACGGCATCTTTCCGATGAGATAATCAAATTCCCGGAAAAGATGCCCCGTAATCCAGATGAGAAAAGTGAAAACAAACGGGGAAACGAAGGAAGTCGAAACGAGAGACAGCAAAATCCCCACGGAAGTTATCGTGACGATTTTCAGAAAAATAAAAAGATAACCCAAAAAATAGAAACCGTCGAGGGGGGCATTCTTTAGAAGAAGAAGCCCGGTGAGAAGCGCTCCCATCATCAAAATTTCCAGAAAAACGACGGCAACAATTCCAAGAAAACGCCCACTTAAATACTGCCATCTTTTTACGGGCCTTGAAAGCGGAAGATAAATCGTTTTATTCGCTCCTTCGGTGAAAGCGACCTTTATCGCGAAAAAAAGAGCCGCAAGCAGAGAAAAAAACTGAATCGCGCCCATACCGACATCGCGAATAACTCGCGTTTCGACAACTTCCGAGAGCCGCGAAAAGAGAAAAGCCGAAGCGAAAACAAAAACGACAAAAATAACGGAAAGAGAAAAAGAACGGCTTCTGGCGTTTTCTTTCAGAGTATAAACGGAAACATTGTGAACGGATTTCATTTTTATCCCTCTTTCACTGCCTGGAGAAACTCACTTTCGAGAGACCCTTTCACAACTGGAAATTCCTTCACGAGTTTCCCCTTTTTCAGAATTCCGCAACGGACGGCGATTTTTTCCGCTTCCGCTATTATGTGGGACGTCATAAAAATCGTTTTTCCTGCGCTGTTTAATTTCAGAATATACTCCCTCATTTCGGAAATTCCGACAGGGTCAAGGCCTGAATACGGTTCGTCCATTATCAAAATTTCGGGGTCGTGCAAAAGCGCCTGCGCGAGAAGAAGCCTCTGCTGCATGCCTTTTGAATATTCCTTAATTTTTTTGTTCACAAAATTCGAAATGGAAAGAAACCCCATCAACTCGCCGATTCTTTCCCTGCGGACTTTTTTGCTCATTCCGGAAAGAATACCCATCAAATCCAGAAGTTCGAATCCTGTCAGATACGGAAAAAAATACGGGCTTTCGGAGACATAACCTATTTTCTTTTTCGTTTCCGCTCCAACGGGACGCCCCATAACCAGAATTTCACCCGTTAAGGGAAAAATAAGATTGAGAATGAGTTTAACCGTCGTCGTCTTGCCGGCACCGTTCAATCCAAGAAGACAGTATATCACGCCTTTTTCCACCGATAAAGATAGGTTGTCAACTCCGCGGAATGCGGTTGTCTTGAAAAAATGGCTTTTTCTGTAAATCTTCGTCACATTTCGCAGTTCTATCGCTTTCGTTTCATCCGGCATTGTCGAGCACCTCGCTGAAAATTTCAAAATCGTTTTTGGAAAAAAGAACAAATCTGATTTTTTTCAAGTTTTTCAAAAAGCCGCCTTCAACCGCTTCGACAACCGCATCGACCGAAACCTCTGCCGCTTCTTTAACGGGATACCCAAAAACGCCGGTAGAAATCGCCGGAAAAGCGATCGACTGCGCGCCTTTTTCATCGGCAACCTTCAGGGAATTCCTATAGCAATCGGCGAGAATTTTATCTGACGGGACATCTTTTCCGTAAACCGGGCCGAGGCAGTGAACGACAAATTTGTTCTTTAATTCCCCGGCGGGGGTAATAACCGCCTGCCCCGGCTTTATCGGAGCAAGACGACGGCAAAACTCATAAAGTTTCCTTCCCGCGGCGCGGTGTATTGCGCCAGCCACACCGCCGCCGGGAGCGAGCCACCTGTTGGCGGCATTAACGACAGCGTCAATGTCGGGTTGCTTTGTTATATCGCCTCTGACGCATTCGACAGAAATCCCCGAAATTCTTCTCATAAGCCTAATTTTGCCAGCGCGGCCTTTGCCGCCTCCTCTTCCGCCGATTTTTTGTTGGAACCCGACCCCCTGCCGCAAACTCTGCCGTTTACGAAAACCTCCACAAGAAAACTTTTCCTGTGGGGAACGCCTTTTTCCGAAACGACTCTGTATTTCGGCAGCGTGCCTGTTTTCTTCTGCGTTATCTCCTGAAGTTTGCTCTTCGAATCCATTTTATCGGTAGCCTGCTCTATCTCAAAATGGCTCTCGATAAAACGGGAAACTTTTTCCCACCCTCCGTCGAGGAACATCGCTCCGATAAGCGCCTCCAGGGTGTCGGCGAGAATAGACGGCTGGTCGGACACTTCGCCCTCAAAGGAATCGCCCACCTTCAGAAATTTGCCGAGACCGATTTGCGACGATACCTTCGCCAGACGGCGCGTGTTGACGAGATAAGACCTTTTCCTTGTAAGAGCCCCTTCGGTCGACGAAGGGAAAAATTCGAACAGCCGGCGGGTTATGTAAAAATTGAGAACAGAGTCTCCGAGAAACTCCAGAAGTTCGTTTGAATCGCCGGTGCGGCCTCTCTGTATCGCAAGAGTTTTGTGCGTAAAAGCCTTCCTGAAAAGAGAAATATTCCGCGGTTTGAAACCCAGTAATTTTTCAAGCGATTTTTCTAAACTTTCCGTCACACCTTCCTAACTGCGATAACCGCGTTATGCCCCCCGAATCCGAAAGAGTTGGAGAGGGCAACTCTGATTTTCTTTTCTCTCGGCTCGTTCGGAACATAATCGAGATCACATTCAGGGTCAGGCGTCCTGTAATTTATCGTCGGAGGGATGATAGACTTTTTCATCGCCAAAATCGAGGCTATCAACTCCACGGCGCCGGCTGCGCCGAGAAGGTGTCCCGTCACCGATTTTGTGGACGAAACGGGTATTTCCTTGGCCCGTTCGCCAAAAACCTTTTTAATCGCGACGGTCTCGCTCTTGTCGTTGTATGGCGTGGATGTGCCGTGAGCGTTTATGTAATCCACTTCATTTTTGTCTATTTTCCCGTCGTCGATGGCTTTTTGAATCGTATATGCGGCGACTTCGCCGGTGGGCTCCGGGGCGGTCTGATGATAGGCGTCGTCCGACTGAGCGAATCCAATAACCTCAGCAAGAATTTCTGCGCCGCGGGCTTTGGCGAATTCCATTTCCTCAAAAACAAGAATTCCCGCTCCTTCCGCCATAACGAAACCGTCTCTTTCCTTGTCGAAAGGGCAACTGGCGTGAGCAGGATCGTCATTCCTTTTGGAAAGAGCGCCGATGCGGCAGAAAGCCCCATGGGAAATCGGGGTAATCGCGGCGTCGGAACCTCCGGTGACCATAACCTTCGCCTCGCCGTTCTGTATCAGGCGGTATGACACGCCGATTGCGTGCCCCGCCGACGCGCAAGCGGATGAAACCGCGAAATTGGGCCCTTGAAAACCATATTCGATGGCAATTTCGCCGCCTGCCATATTCGTTATCATCATCGGTATGAGAAAAGGCGAAATTCTGCGGGGCCCCCTTTCCAGAAGCGCTCTGATATTTTTTTCCGTCGTTATAATTCCGCCGATACCCGACCCTATAATAACACCGACTTGCTTTCTCAATTCCCCGTCGATTTTTAGCCCGCTCATAGAAATAGATTCTTTCGCTGCGGCGACCGCGAATTGCGTAAACCGGTCCATCCTCGAAATTTTCTTCGGGTCTATGAATTTTTCCGGTTCGAAGCTCTTAATTTCGCAGGCAAACCTCGTGCTGTAATTGGTCGCGTCGAAATGAGTAATATGGTCAGCGGCAGAGACACCTTTCAGAAGACCATTAAAGAAATTTTCCGCTCCTATGCCGCAAGGAGTAACCGCGCCTATCCCCGTAACAACCACCCTGTTTGCCATTTTAATCTCCCTTTGCGAAAACCTTTACACCAGCATTTTACGAAATTTTGCTCTTTATGTATTCTATCGCCTTTCCGACTGTGTCGAGCTTCTGGGCGTCCTCGTCGGCAATTTCAAGACCGAATTCATCCTCAAGAGCCATAACAAGCTCCACCTGGTCAAGAGAATCCGCGCCGAGATCGTTGACAAAACTTGCGTCAGGAGTAACTTTAGAAACATCGACTCTCAATCTTTCCGCAACAATCGCTTTGACTTTCTCTTCAACATTCTGTTCTGCCATCTCGTCCTCCTAATAAGCCCAACCTGTCGGGCAATCAAACTCAAATCGCATTTTTTTCACATTACCATTCCACCGGCGACCCTGATAACCTGCCCCGTTATATAGGCGGACTCGTTCGAACAGAGAAACGCCACCAGATTGGCGACATCCTCCGGCGAGCCGAACCTTTTAAGCGGTATCGCCGAAAGCATCTGATTTTTTACCTCGTCGCTCAATTTATCCGTCATCGCCGTCTTTATGAAACCCGGCGCAACAGCATTCACCCTCACATTTTTGGGTGCCAGTTCCTTCGCAAGGGTCTTCGTCAGGGCGATAACCCCGCCTTTCGAGGCAGAGTAATTCGCCTGGCCGGCATTTCCTATCTGCCCGATAATCGAAGCAACATTCACAATGACGCCGCCGGTTTTCAGCATTGCGCGGCTTACGGCTTTCGCGCAATTAAACACACTTTTTAGATTTATGCCAAGAACTTTATCCCAGTCGTCCTCGTTCATTCTCATAAGAAGACGATCCGCCGTTATGCCAGCGTTGTTTATCAATATATCAATATGACCATATTTGTCAAGAACCTCTTTGAATTTTTCCTGAACCTCTGCCGTTTGGGAAACATCCACTACGATAAAATCGCTTTGATAACCTTTTTCTTCAAGACTGGCAACAGCATTTTTGGCGTTTTCCGAAACAATATCGGCAATGACGACCAACGCCCCTTCGGAAGCGAGTTTCTCCGAAATCGCAAAACCAATTCCCTGGGCGCCCCCTGTGACAACCGCAACTTTATTTTCGAATTTCATTTTCTCACCTCCCTTTTCTCAGGCGATAAACTGACAAGATAATAAGTTGACCCGCCTGCCGAAGCCTGCCTGTGCCGTTGGCACGGCAGACAGGCAAAGAGACGGGCAGGCAAGTTGATAAGGGAAAATCCCCCTTCTCTTTCTCCCCCCTTTTAGGGGGGAGATTAAGTAGGGGGTTCTTTCACCTTTTCTACTTTTCCACTTTTTATTTGTCATTTTTTATTTTGATTTTTCCATTTTTTATTTCCCTTGTCATTCCGAGCGATAGCGAGAAATCTTTTTTCACTTTTCTCCTTTTTAGCAGACCAAGGGTCTGCATCTACATTTTTTTGGCGACTTACGTCGCCCGCTACATCCCCCACCTGCGTGCAGGTGGGGGATTAATTTTTTTCACTGCCTGCCAGAAGAGAAAGAGCGTTTATCGCGCTTATCTCGGGCGCGATGTCTTTCACCATTGCCGACAAAATGCTTTTCTCGGCGCATTCCACAATATTTTCAACGCCGTTTGCCTTCATAAACTCCACCGTGTCCACCCACAGAACAGGAGACTTTATCTGCTCTCTGAGCCCTTTCAGAATTTCCGCCGAAGACCTCGACGGTTTTCCCGTGGAATTGGAAATTACCGGAACTTCGGGCTCGCCGAAATAAAAACCCGATATCGCCTCGTTGAATTTCTCCTGAGCGATTTTCATCAAAGAGGAATGGAACGGACCTTTCACCCGGAGAGGAATAATCCGCGCCTTCAAAATATTCTTAAACTCGGAAATTCCTTCGGGGGTTCCCGCAATAACAGTCTGTTTTCTGGAATTGAAATTAACCGCCTCGACAAATTTTCCGGATGCGGCGATTTTCTCTGCGGCGGATTTCACTTCGCCTGAATCGGCGCCGAGCACCGCAGCCATGGATCCGACAGGAGTGAATTCGTCCATAATTCTGCCTCTCGTCTCCACGATTTTCAAAGCGTCTCTAAAACTGAGGCAGCCGGCGGAATAAACCGCGCAGTATTCGCCGAGGCTGTGTCCCGCCACAAAAAGGGGGTCACCTTCAAAAGCATCTTTCACCGCGGAATAGACCATTATGTTGCTCAGAAAAATGGCGATCTGCGTATTGTATATTTTCGAAAGTTCCTCAGCAGGCCCTTCGAACATTATCTTTTTTATTGGAAGTCCGAGAATTTCGCCGGCTTTGTCAAGAACATCCCTGGCAGGAGGATATTTTTCGTAGATTTCCCGCCCCATTCCCACTCTCTGGATACCCTGCCCGGGAAAAACAAAAGCGTAATTTTTCATAATTAATATCTGATAACTGCCGCTCCCCAGGTAAAGCCGCCGCCGAACGCGACAAGTTCCATCAAATCGCCCCTTTTTAGACGTCCGGCCTGATCCGCCTGAGCGAGCGCGACGGGAATCGTCGCCGCTGAACAGTTCCCCACCTTGTCAATATTGACAAAAACTTTTTCCATCGAAAATTTCAACGCGCGCGCAAGAGCCTCTATTATCCTTATATTCGCTTGATGCGGTATCAGCAATTCTATGTCTTCGGCGGAAACGCCCGCTTTGTCCAACGCTTTTTTCGCCGTGGAATTCATCCTGCTAACCGCGACTTTGAAAGTTTTGTTGCCTTCCATTTTTATGAAATGCTGCCTGTTCTTCACGGTTTCTGCGGTCGGCGGATTAAGCGACCCGCCTGCGGGGACGTAAAGCAATTTTCTGAAAGAACCGTCCGCGCCGAAATCGAACCCCAGAAAAGAATCCTCATCCGACTCCGAAAGCACAACCGCGCCTGCGCCGTCGGAAAAAAGAATGCAGGAGCCTCTGTCCGCCCAGTCGGTGTAGGCTGTGAGTTTTTCGGCAGCGATAACAAGAGCCGTTTTCGAAATTCCCGCTTTTATCATTGACTGCGCGACGGAAAGAGCATAGATGAACCCCGTGCAAGCAGCTGAAATATCAAACATCTGAACATTTTTGATTCCCATCTTCTCGCCAATAAGGCAGGATGCGGAAGGCAGAGGATAATCCGGCGTAAATGTGGCGGTGATAATTAAACCGATATCATTCTTCGAAATGCCAGCACGCTCTACCGCCTGCGAAGCCGCTTTTTCCGCCATATCCGAAACCGCCTCCCCATCGGCTGCGATGTGCCTTTCCTTTATGCCCGTTCTCGTGGTAATCCATTCATCGGAAGTGTCGACCATTTTTTCGAGATCGGCGTTTGTGAGAATTTTTTCGGGCAAATAATACCCCGTCGATAAAATTTTGACCCCTTTCATGCGATTTCTCCTTTATCCGGACTCAGAATACTTTCATATCCGCTGATTTTCTCGGCGATTCTGAGATTTATTTTTCCCTCGATTTCCGATTCCGCGGCTATAATGGCGTTGGCAATTGTTTTCTCGTCGGCTATGCCATGGGTAATCAGAACATTGCCCTTCAGCCCGGCGAGAATCGAGGCGCCGTATTCGCTGTAATCGAATTTCTTAAAAAATTTCTTCGCGAAACCCTTGGCGAATTTCTTTCCCAATTTCGAAAAAAGGCCGCCGGAAGAAGAACTGAGATTTTTTTTGACAATTCCGGCAAAACCTTCCGCAAACTTCAGGATGGCATTTCCGACGAAGCCGTCGCAGACAATACAATCGCAGATGCCGCTTAAAACATCGCCGCCCTCGATGTTGCCGACAAAATAGAGGTCGCTTTCTCTCAAAACTCTGTTCGCTTTCACCACGGCTTCGGGACCCTTCACATCCTCGCTTCCGTTGGAAAGAAGCGCTACTTTCGGATTTTTTATCCTGAAGACGGCGCCCGCTATGATGCTTCCCATAACGGCAAACTGAACAAGGTGCCGCCAGGAACAGTTTGTATTCGCTCCCGCATCGAGCAGAACAAAAGGCTTTTTCACGCCTTTCGCGATGACTGCTATCGCAGGTCTCAAAATTTTAGGAATTCTCTCCAAAACCATCACCGCCGAGGCCATAACGGCTCCGGAATTTCCGGCGCTGATGAAAGCGGCACCGCTCTTGCCTTTTATAAACCTCATCCCCACCATAAGGGATGAGTCGGGATATTTGCGGCAGGATGAGGCGGCTTTGTCATCCATGCAGATAACCTGCGAAGCGTGGATTATCTTAAGCCGCGGATGGCGAAAACCGTTTAGAATTTCTCTTATCCTTCCCTCGTCTCCAACAAGATAAATGTCGGAAGATACTTTGTCAATCGCCGCCACCGCCCCGTTTATCTGGGCATATGGGGCGTTATCGCCGCCCATAACATCAAGCGCTATCTTCGTCACTTCTTTACTTTCGCCTCTTTGATTTCCGCCCTGGTTTTAATGACTTTCCTGTCGCCATAAAACCCGCAGTACGGACAGACAGCATGAGGCCGTATCGGTTTTCGGCACTGTGGACAGGGCACAAGAGCCACATCGGCCGAAGCCATCCAGTGAGACCTTCTTCGTTTCTTTTTCGCTTTTGAGGTTTTTCTTTTCGGATTCGCCATTGGTCACTCCTTAGGGGGCCGTCATAGCCCATTATCTTCCGTCACCGATGACGGAGGTTTATTTTATCCATTATCTTGCTTATCATCAACTCCTCGTTCGTCGGGATAACAAAAACCGCGACTTTCGAATTTTTGCCGCTGATAAGAGCGGGTTTTTCGGGTTTCACAGTCCTGTTCTTCCGGACATCGATTATTATGCCAAGATTTTCCGCATTTTTCAAGATTTCCTCTCTCGTCTTTGCCGAATTTTCCCCGATGCCGGCGGTAAAAACAATCGCGTCGGCGCCGTTTAAAACGGCGAGGTAACTGCCAATGTATTTTTTCACGCGGTAGCAGAACATATTGAAAGCCAGAGCCGCCCGTGCGTCGCCGCTTTTCATACTTTTCAAAATCTCCCTCATATCGTTGGATGTGCCGCTGACCCCGAGAAGACCGCTCTGCTTGTTGAGAATCGTGTCCGTTTCGTGGATTCCAAGTTCCTCCGCCATCATAAGGTGCAAAACCGCAGCGGGATCGATATCACCCGAACGGGTTCCCATCATAACGCCTTCAAGAGGCGTAAACCCCATAGACGTGTCGACGCATTTTCCGTTTTTTATCGCCGCCAGAGACGAACCGTTGCCGAGATGAACCGTTATTATTTTCAGTTCAGAAATTCTCTTCTTAAGAAGTCGGGACGCCACGGAACTGACAAACTGATGGGATGTTCCGTGAAACCCGTATTTTCTTATCAGATGCTTTTTGAAAAATCTATAGGGAATTCCGTACATATAGGCATAATCAGGAAGCGTCTGGTGAAAGGCTGTGTCGAAAACCGCCACATTCGGAACTCCGGGCAGAACCTGTTCCACCGCCTCTATGCCCTCGAAATTGTAGGGATTGTGCAGCGGCGCCAGTTCGAAAGTCACATCCTGAAGATATTTTTTCACCTCTTTCGTTATCACGACGGGCTGTGAATATTTTCCGCCGTGAACAACCCTGTGTCCCACCGCTTTTATCTGGCTCTTTTCCTGAATTATCGCCTGCCCGCCCGAAATGAGGAAACTGAGAACCGTCTGAATCGCCTGCTTGTGATTTTTTATGTCGGCGACTTCCCTGTCTTTTTCTCCAGCGCGGTCGCAATGCCGCACAATTGCCTGTGGCGAGCCTACTTTTTCCACCACGCCCCTCGCGAGGCAGGTTTCGGCGCCCGAAACAAAAACTTTGTATTTTACCGACGAAGAACCGCAGTTCAGAATCAGATTGACTTTGCGCCGGGTCGCGTCTCTGCTCATGACATTTTCACAACCGGATAATTCCTGTATTTCCAGAGGAAAATTTCATCTTTCGAAAAGAAAAAGGAAATTTCCCTTTTCGCCGACCTTGGAGAGTCGCTGGCGTGAACGACATTATGCCTGCCGTCGCGGGCAAATCGTTTTCTGATTGTTCCCCTTTCTGCCTTTGCGGGAGATGTGGCGCCAACAATCTTTCGCAGATTTTCGACCGCATTCTCCTTTCTCAAAACCATAACAATCACAGGATTGGACGACATAAATTCGACAAGAGGTTTGTAAAAACTTTTGCCCTTGTGCTCGGCGTAAAATTCCGACGCTCTTTTTCTGCTCATTCTTGCCATCTTCATCGCCGTGATTTTGAAGCCGTTTTTCAGAATTATGTCAACAATTTTCCCGACTTGGTTTTCGCAAACCGCGTCCGGTTTGATTATAAAAAGCGTATTCTGAATCATAAAACATCCTCGGCAAATTCGCCTTTACTGATGATTTCGGCAATCCTGTCGCCGACTTCGCTCGTCTTTGCCGATCCGCCGAGGTCATATGTCAGAAATTTTCCTTCCCTAATCAAATTCGAAACGCCTTTGACGACTTTTTCCGAAGCATCTGATTCGCCCAGATAATCCAGCATCATCGCCGAAGAAAGAATCATTGAAATGGGGTTGATCCTGTTTTTCCCCGCATGCTTCGGCGCCGAACCGTGAGTCGGCTCGAATACGGCGCAGTCGTCGCCGATATTGGCGCCAGGGGCAAGCCCCAAACCCCCGACAAGTCCCGCGCACAAATCGGAAATTATATCCCCGTAAAGATTCGGAAGAACAAGAACATCATATAACTGCGGCTTTTTCACAAGTTGCATCGTCATATTGTCGACGATTCTGTCTTCCGACTCGATTTGCGGATATTCCGCGGCGACTTTTCTGAAAACATCGAGAAAAATTCCATCGGTGTATTTCATAATGTTCGCCTTGTGAACACCCGTCACTTTTTTTCTTTTATGCTTGACGGCATATTCGAAAGCAAACCGGCAAATTTTTTCGCTTGCTTCCTCCGAAATCGGTTTTATCGAAATTCCGCAGTTGGCGGGAAATTCGACTTTCGAGATTTCCGAAAGTTTTTTCACCTCTTCCGAATTTTTCTCGAACTCGATTCCGGCGTAAACATCTTCCGTGTTTTCTCTCACCACGACAAGGTCTATCCCGGGGAAAGGAACCTCCACGCCCTCGAAAGACCGGCATGGCCTCAGGCAGGCGTAAAGATTCAGTTTCTTCCTTATGTAAACATTCACGCTTCTGAAACCGCCGCCAACCGGAGTCGTTATCGGCCCTTTGAGGGCGACTCTGTTTTTTCTGATGCTTTCCACAGTGGATTCGGGCATCGGCGTACCGAATTTTTCAATCGCCTCAGCACCAGCAGGCTGAATTTCCCACTCGATATCCGCTGTCGCGGCGGCAACAACTTTTTTCGCCGCCTCCGTTATTTCGGGCCCGATTCCGTCTCCTGGCAAAAGCGTCACTTTGTGTTTCATAGCGATTTATTCTCCTTTATATATTCGACCAGGCCCCCAGTTTCGAGAATTTTGACGATTTTTTCGGGGAATTTCGGAAAAGAGAGACGGAAATTTTTCGTCTTGTTTTCGACGAAACCATCCTTGAGATTCACTTCCGCGATATCCGCGTCGGCGAAGTTTTTCGTTGGAACTTCAACGGCGGGAAGCCCTATATTGATGCAGTTTCTGAAAAAAATCCTCGCAAATGACGAAGCGATAACGCAGGAAATTCCCGACATCTTTATAATCCTTGCGGCGTGCTCCCTCGACGAACCGCATCCGAAATTTCTCCCTGCCACGATTATATCGCCTTTTTCGACTTTTTTCGCGAAAGAAGCGTCGGCGTCCTCGAGCGTGTGTTTCGCAAGTTCCTGAAGATTTCCGCGCAGGTGATAGAATCTTCCCGGGCAAATCAAATCCGTCGAAACATTATCCCCAAACCTGTGAACTTTCCCTTCTATCATAACTCACCTTTTTCCCGCTTTATTTTTTTGTTTTCTTTTTCACAACATTTCCCGCGGGTCGGTTATTTTCCCCGTTATTGCCGTCGCAGCCGCGGTCTGCGGAGAGGACAACCAAACAAACGATTGGGGATTTCCCATTCTGCCGCGGAAATTTCTGTTTGCCGTCGAAAGAGCCCGCTCGCCGTCCGCGAGAATGCCCTCGTGAACTCCGCAGCAGGGTCCGCAGCCGGGCGGCAAAATTTTCGCTCCGAGGGAATTAAGACGCGAGAAAATCCCCTTCTCCACCATTTTTTCTACGACTGTTTGCGAGGCGGGCACGATTATCAGATACGCGGCAAGTTTTTTCGCATTCTTCAGAATTTCGAACGCCGCCTCGAAATCCGAAATCCTGCCATTGGTGCAGGTCCCTATTACGACGACATCAATCGGCTCGCCCGCAACCTTTTCGATTCTTTCAACATTCGAAACCTCATGCGGACAGGCGACACAGGGAACAACATCGTCCAGAATAATCTCGTGTTTTTCTTCGTAAGCATCCTCAAACGCTTCAAGCGGCCTGAAGTCGTCTGAGCGGCCCTGGGCGGAGAGCCATTCCTTCACAAATTCGTCGGCGGGAAAAATTCCCGTTTTCGCGCCCGCTTCGATTGTCATATTCGAAATCGTAAAACGGCTTTCCATCGGAATGTTTTTTAGCCCCCCGCCGAAAAATTCCATAACTTTGTATATCGCTCCGGATGAACCAATGTCGCCTATTATTTTTAATATGACATCCTTGGCTGAAACGCCTCTTTTTAACTTTCCGGAAAGTTTGAAGCCGATGGACCGCGGAACCTTAATCCAGACGGAACCCGTCGCCATTGCCGAAGCAGCGTCGGTAGAACCAAACCCCGCGGCGAAACAGCCGAGCGCACCTGATGTGGGAGTATGGGAATCCGCCCCGACAATTATGTCGAAAGGCGCGGCGAATTTTTCAATCATCATTTGGTGGCAAATTCCTTCCTGAATAACTTTTGCTTTGTATTCCCGTGCGAAATTTTTTATTTTTTTGTGGGCGTTGGCGAGTTCCTTCCTTGGCGGGGGAACGGCGTGGTCTATGAAAAAATAGCAGTTTGACGGATTTTTCAGCCCCATGGAAAGAGACAAAATACCGTCAATCGCGAGAGGTCCTGTGCCATCCTGGCAAAAAGCCCTGTCCACAGGCAAAACAACAATCTCGCCCGGCGAAACTTCCCGCGAAAGTTTCTCGGAAATTATCTGAACCGCTAATGTTTTTTTACCCATTTCTCAAAATCGCGCCAGAAAACCTCCCGAATTTTAACGGTGCCAATTCTCTCAATAAATACAAAAACAGGCTTTCTGTCAATAACTTTTTTGTCCGTCTTTATGAAACCGGCGATTTTTCCCCAGTCAGGCTCAACTGGCCTGAAACCCGCTTCCCTTACAAATTCGATGACGGTTTTTCTCACGGAATCGGAACAAATTCCGAGAAAATTGCCGAAGTCCGTTTCATAGACAATTCCCGAAGCGACCGCCTCGCCGTGTCGGATTCTGTAGCCGCTTGCCGCCTCAATGGCGTGACCTATCGTGTGTCCCAAATTCAGGATTCTGCGAAGACCTGCTTCCCTGAAATCCTTTCTGACGACTTCCGTTTTTATTTGCACCGAACGAAGGATAATCCCGGTTAAATCTCCTTCGTCTCCTCTTTTCACCCTATCGAGTTTCGATGCGAGAATCCCGAAAAATTTTCTGTCGAGGAACGCGTATTTGACTATTTCGGCGAGGCCATTTTTCATTTCACGCGGCGGAAGGGTTTTCAGGAAAGAGACATCCTCAATCACGGCAAGCGGATTTTTAAAAGCGCCGACAAGGTTTTTTCCCTCAGGAATATCCACTCCCGTCTTTCCGCCTATGGACGCGTCCACCATAGCCAGAAGAGTCGTCGGTATCTGCACAAATTCTATTCCCCGCATAAAAGTCGCGGCGAAAAAACCTGTCAAATCTCCGATTACGCCTCCGCCCAGAGCGACGGCGAAACATTTTCGCGTTATCGAATTCCTGACAGCGCTTCCGTAGAGTCGTTTTACGAAATTGAGATTTTTGTATTTCTCCCCATCCGGCAGAATTTCCGAAACAACGGAAATCCCTCTTTTTTTAAGCGACCCTGCAACCTTTTTCAGATAAAGCGGCGCTACTTTCGAATTCGTTACGAGAAAACATCTTTTTGTGAGGTTTGCCGCAATCGGCGCGACGATGTTCCCAATGTCCAGATTTTTGCCTATCGCGATTTTATACATCTTTTTCTAATTGCGAACTTCGTTCGCAATTCAAAAGGATTTTTTACCTTTTCCCAAAAAAGGAAAAACTCATCTTTTTAATCTTTCGTTGCCTCTTAACTTCTTTGCCTCTTGCGCCGAAGTTGCAACGAAAGATTCTATTTTCGAAATTATTTCGTCGCACACCGCCTCGGGACTTTTCCCTGCTGTATCCACAATAACATCGCAATCCTCGTAAAATTTCTTCCTATTTTTGTATATCCGCTTCATCTCGAAAAGAGGGTCATCCACCTTCAAAAGAGGTCTGTTCGAATCGTTCCTGACACGCTCATAAAGAACTTCGGGCGCCGCTTTCAGATAAACAATCCTCCCGTTTTTACGGAAATCCTCGATGTTTTTTTTGTTCAACACAACACCGCCACCGGTTGAAATGACAAAATTGTCCGTCACAGCCAGACACTTCACGAGATTTCTCTCAATCCGGCGGAATTCCGCCTCGCCCAGTTTTTCGAAAATTTCGTTTATCGAACGCTTTGTCGTTCTCTCTATGTGAGAATCCATATCTATAAAATTCATTTTCAGTTTCGACGAAAGAAGCCTGGCAACTTCGCTTTTCCCCGCGCCCATCATGCCTGTTAAAACAATGTTCACCCTGCCGCCTGCGTTTATTTGCCTTTCCAGTAGTCTTTTATCCTCTCGAGATAATTTCTGTAATTCGCCATCAAGTCAGCCATCGAATCGCCGCCGATTTTTTCTGTCAAGGCAGAAGCTATTTCCACGGCGACAACCGCCTCGCCAATGACACCGGCCGAGGGAACAGCGCAAACATCGCTCCTGACAATCTGCCCTCCGACAGGTTTTTTTGTTTTTAAGTCGATTGTTTCCATAGGTTTTTTTAGCGACGATATCGGCTTCATTGCCGCGCGCACAATTATCGGCATTCCGTTTGAAACGCCGCCTTCTATCCCGCCAGCGTTGTTGGATTTTCTGAAAAAGCCCTTCTCCTTGTCGTAAAAAATCCGGTCATGGACTTTTGACCCAGGAAGGCGGGATGCGGCAAAACCCCTGCCGAATTCGACGCCTTTGACAGACGGGATAGCCATAAGCGCGCGGGCGATTCTGCCATCGAGGCGACTCGACCACGACTCGTAACTTCCGAAACCAGGAGGAAGCCCCCACACAACAACCGTAAAAACGCCCCCGACGGTGTCGCCGCTAGCCGCCGCTTCGTCAATCGCCCTTTTCATTTTTTCGCCGGTTTCCTCATCGAGACACCGCACAGCCGAATTAGCGGTTCTTCTCACGACATCGTCATAATCGAGTTTTATGGCGCGCGCCCTGATTCCGGCGATTTCCTTGGTGAATGAATGTATTTTCACCGAAAGAGTCTCCAAAAGCCTCACACAAACCGCGCCGGCCGCAACGCGGGCGACGGTTTCGCGCGCGGAAGCCCTTTCGAGCACATCCCTCAAATCATCCCTGAAATATTTTATCGCTCCAGCCAGATCCGCGTGCCCCGGGCGGGGTTTCGTCATCATAAAATTTTCGTCTCTGGCTTCCGCCGCCTCGCTCATTATAGAACCCCAGTTTTCCCAGTCTTTATTCTTTATGAAAAATCCGAGTGGCGAGCCGATTGTCTCGCCCCACCTCACCCCGGAAATTATCTTGACCGAATCCCTCTCGATTTTTTTCATCCTCGCGCCTCTGCCGTAACCCGTTTGTCGGCGGGAAAGATAAAAATCTATATCTGACGCTTTCAGTTTGAGGCCCGCGGGAATTCCCGAAAGTATAACGACAAAACCTCTGCCGTGCGACTCACCCGCAGTTCTGTATTCAATCATAAAACCTCCCTGCCGTTTAACGCCTGCCGACCGCTTTCCTCATTTCATCCACAGGCGGATAAATTCCCGTCCAGATTCTGAACGACTCCGCCGCCTGATAAATCAGCATATCCATTCCGTTGCGGCATTTCAGCCCTCTTTCTTCCGCTTCCCTCAAAAGAAGCGTTTTTCTGTTATAAACCAAATCGAAAACATAGAGTTGATTATACAAAAATTTTACATCTATCGGGATTTCGTCTTTTTCCATCCCGACAGGCGTGGCGTTTACAAGCAGACGGCATTTTGCCACAGCCGAAAAATCACTTGCGGCAAAAAACAAACCGCCGGGAAAAAATTTTTTAAGCCGCGCGGCGAGTTTTTCCGCCTTTTCTTTTTCTATGTCGTAGATATAAATTTTTTTGGCGGCGGCGCGGGCAAGAGCGAAAGAAACAGCGCGAGCGGCGCCGCCGGCGCCGAGGACAAAAGCGTTTTCTCCGTACGGGTCGAAATCCTGCCGGAGAGCCTTGAGAAAGCCGGAAACATCCGTGTTGAAACCTGTCCACCGTCCGTCTTTGCCGAACGCGCAGTTCGCCGCGCCGATTTGTGAAACAGAAGAATCCGACTCATCAAGAAAATCTGTTATCCGTTCTTTATGCGGTATCGTTATATTAAACCCTGCAAGCGAGTCTTTGATTTTTTCAATTTCCTTCCCAAGATTTTCCGGCGGCACCGGATACAAATCGTAGCGATACGAAAGACCAAGTTTTTCAAAACAGGCGTTATGCAGAGCAGGCGAAAGGGAATGCTTCACCGGCCAGCCAACAAGACCTACTTTCTTGATTTCGTTTTTCATTTTCCCGAAATCTGAACATCCTTCACGAGAAGAGAGGGACTTCCGACGGACGAATAAAATTTCAAATCGTCCCCTACCGCTACCACATTCCTGAAAAAATCCGTGAGGCAACCAGAAACCGTTATTCCCCTGACGCTCTTTTTAAGTTTCCCATTTTTGTAAAGCCTGCCGCGGGCGCCAAAGGAAAAAAGCCCTGTCTCCGGATTAGCGAGATGAAGACCGATAACCTCGTCAATTTTAAGAACTTCCCCCAAAGTCAAATCCGCGGGAGGCGTTTTCCCGTTTTCCACAAAAAGGTTGAAAAAACCCACCGAGGGAAGAGAAGAAACCCCTCTTTTCGCATTCGCCGTCGTCGACCTCGCGAGAACGCGCGCGCTTCTCACATCTGAAAGAAAACCCGTAAAAACTCCTTCGGAGACGATTTTATGCCTTGCGGTGGGGAACCCTTCCCCATCGAAAGGGAAACTTCCGGGCAGACCGTCTATGGTTCCGTCATCGACAATCGTCACCAGAGAACTGGCGACGGCGGAACCCTCTTTCCAGACGGGCGGCAGGCGGCCTTCTATAAATTCATCGGCGCAAAACCACCCAGAAATGACGGAAAGAAAAGAACAGGCTGACGCGGGCGAAAGCAGAACCGCCATTTTTTTCGGAGAAATGGCGGAAGAACCAAACTGGCTGACAGTGTCCTCAACCGCCTCGCCGACGACTCTATCGACATCAAGGTCGCGAAACCGACAGGCCGACGCATAACTCCCGCCGGCCTGAACCTCTCCGCCGAAATCTTCGCCGATCAGATAGATTCCCACGGAGAAAACCGTCTTTTTGCCCTTTTTCCTGTCGCCGAAAGAGTTGGCGACAAAAACCTCGCTGAAAGACGCGGCAAACGAAGAGACAATTGCCTTTTTTATGCGGGAATCCTTTTTCACCGCCGAGGCTTCGGCAGTTTTGAGAATATCAAAAATTTCCTCGTCCCGAATCGAAAAATATCTCCCGTCGAAGATATCAGGGGAACTTGCCCCGTCGCCCATTCTTTCTATGCGCCAGCCCCATTCCACAGGGAAAAGATTGTCCGCCGCTTGGGCGGGAAGTTCGGCAATCCCGTCCTCCGAGTAAGCATAAGCGAAACCCATTTTCCCATCTTTTAGAATTCTCACTGAAACGGCGAGTTCCGGATCGTTTCTCGAAAAGTCCGCGGGACTGCCATTATAAACGGAAAACTCCACACCGCCGCGTCTTACGGCGAAAATCTCTCCAGCGTCAAAATCCCTGAGAGGAACTCTGCTTTCGATGTCATCCATTTAAGGCAAGAAAGAAAAGAAAAAGCGAAATCAGCAGGCAGATAATCCCGACTCTTCTTCTGTAATGGAGAATATAGGAATCGTTGAAAACAAAAAGGTTCAGAAAAGCGTGAAGTTTTATAATCAGTTCCTGTTTGTAAAGATACCCAAAGGCGAAAATCAAAAACACGACGGCAAGAATAAGGATAATCAATTTCATTGCCTAAATTTTAAAAAAAAGTTTGACTTTTGTCAATTTCGCGCAGTGCCTCAAGAAAAATCTAAGCGAAAGGGATACGATGCCTCAAATTAAAAATCTAAGCGAAAAAGAGTAAAATTAACCATCTCCAAAGAGGAAAAAGGAGGTGGGAAAAATGGAGGCATTAA
>JAGHAK010000042.1 GCA_021161565.1 Elusimicrobiota bacterium
ATTTTGCTGGCAGAAAGATTTTTACGACCACATACATAGAAAAGATGAAGATTTAAAAGAACAGATACGGCATATTCTTGATAATCCTGTTAGGGCGGGTTTGGTCAAAAATTGGGAGGAATATCCTTTTAAAGGCTCACTTGATTATGATTTGGAAGATATCTTGTAATTTTTGGACGGTAGGCGCTCCGATTATATCGAAGTGTTATACAATGCGCAACCTGAAGGTTGCGGCTACCATTTTTTCTATTGTTTTTTGCTATTCACTTTTATTTGCTGGCTGGCCCAATCACATCGTAATAAGCGAAATTGCCTTCCGCGGTGAGGGAGGCGCCCATGACGAATTTGTGGAACTGTATAATCCTACAGATTCCGCTGTTGATATTTCAAACTGGTGTCTTTTGAAAAAGCCGATTGAGAAGAATTATAGTAATCTAATAACAATCCCAAGCGGAAAGGTTATTCAGCCATATTCATTTTTTCTTATTACCGCCCATGACGCACCACCTGCTTTGCTGGAATTAGCCGATGCGACATGGAATACCGGCGGTTATGGCACAACTCTCACTGATTCCGGTGCCACAATTAAACTAACAGGTCCTTCGCCGGACTATGATCTAAAAGACAAAGTAGCATATACGGGAACTGAAAATCCGGGGGATGATCCTGAGGGAACTGCTGCGCCAAAACATGAAGACGGAGGAAGTATTGAGCGAAAAGCTACTGCTTCTTCCGATGATTCGTCTATGGGAGAAGGAGGCTCCCATGAATATCTGGGAAACGGCGAGGATTCCGAAGACAACAGCGCCGATTTTATTGTCCGAAATTCCCGCGACCCGCAGAGTTTATCCGACGAAACAATAGAACCTGTGCCGCCGCCACCGCCAACGGGCATTAGTGTGATTGATGAGAAAAATGACGGAACGTTAAAACTCAGCTGGACACCTGATAGATATTCAGAAGGGACATACGACCATTTCGAAATCTACCGCGGGAAGAGCACTTCCACGATATCGAGTTACGCCGTTACATCCGATTCGACGACTCTTGTTTACTGGGACGGTACGCATCCGTTAGATGATGTAGAAGTGAATGTCACATATTATTATCAGGTATCGGCTGTCGCGGAACATCCTGAAGTCACAAACGAGGGCGATAAAACGAGTGTCGTTTTCGCATTCGCCACAGACAAAGTCGCGCCGAATGTTCCAACCGGCCTTTCCGCTCTGGACACGGGTGCTGGCAACGAAATCCTTCTCACATGGACACCTTCGACTTCCGATGATGTTTCTTTCACCAAGATCGGTTATAAAAATTCGTATTTCCCGACTTTTGACACTTTTGGCGTAAGCACGTATACAATTTCTGCCCGGTATGATTCCAGCAAAAGTTCATGGACTGTTGTTACAGGTCTTACAGATGGTGTTACTTACTATTTTCGCATTAGTGCAATTGATAAAAATGAAAATGAAAGCACTCTTTCTTCCACTGCAACTGCTTATTCCACAGATATAACTCCACCTGAAAAAGTAGTCATAAACAATATTGAAAATGAAGGGTCGGGCACAGCAATCAATCTTTACTGGACAGGTTATTCTCCTCCCAGCGATATAGCCGGATACAAAATTTGGTATGACACTGTCAATTTCAATTTTACAAATAATGCGGATCTTTGGGGTATTGTTTCGGGAAAGGATATAAAATCAAAAACGGTCACAGGTCTTACAGAAGGAGAAACCTATTACTTTGCAATTACCGCCTTTGATGAAGTTCCTAACGAAGAGACTAATGTTTCCGGTTATACTATTAACGCGTATCCCCAAAACACGCCGCCTCAAGAGATAACGACTCTCACGGCTTTTAACGAGGGCACCGGAGGGAAAATAACTCTCCAGTGGACATCTTCCAGTGAGTCGGATGTTACAGGTTACAACATTTATCAGGCAAAATTCTCTACGCTGACAAAAACTGATTGTGAGTATTCCTGTTTTGTTTCGACACCTTTGACATCAAGAGTAATGACAGGTTTAACGGATTTTGTTACATATTTTTTCAGGATTTCCGCGATGGATTCAGGTTCGCAGGAGAGTGTTCTTTCAAGCACTGTCTCGGCAGTCCCTTCTGACATAACACCGCCTTCTCCACCTTCAAACATAAAAATTCAGGAACCCCCATACAGCGATTATCCTGAAGGCGGTGTTCTAAAACTCAATTGGGAAAATCCGCCAGATGTTGATTTTTCCTCTGTTACAATTTACAGAGCAGTTTCAACCACAACCATCCTTGACAATCCTATCCTTCTTACATCCGCAACCTTTCATACAGACACAGGGCTTTATAACGGGGTTACCTATTATTACACAATTCGCTCAATGGATAATTATGGCAACGAGTCCCAGAATACGACTTATTATTATGAAAGGCCGCGGGATTCAGTAAACCCGTCTTCTGTCACGCTGATTGGTTTTGATATGGGAAATGGAAGTGAAGTTTATCTTTCATGGGATATTTCATCAGAAACCGACTTTAAATGTTATGTGCTGGAAAGGGACTCATCCATTATCACAGCAATTTCAACCAGAAACACCAGTTTTTACATTGATACAG
>JAGHAK010000116.1 GCA_021161565.1 Elusimicrobiota bacterium
ATAGAAGGTTATGACAAAAAAATGAACGTAAAATCGAGAGCGATTATAAGAATGGGCGGGGTTAACCCCGCCCCTGCGTGCAGGGGCGGCACTGCGTGCATTTTTTGCCTAATGCAAAAAATGGGTTGCAATATGCTCCAAAAATTTTTTTCTGTGGTGGATGTGAAAGATGTCTAAAGACTTTTTGAGGTTTCATACGCCAAAGTTTGTTTATTTCGGAAGCGGCTGTCTCGAAATGGTGAAAGAAGGCATTGTCGTTTCGAGTCCGAGCGTGTGGGAAAATTTCAGGAAAAAAATTTCAAAAATAGATTCCGAGCCGATTTTGTTCGAAAGGAGTTCCCCAACGGGAGAGCCCACCGAGGAAGATGTTCTTGAACTCGTTGCCGCGCTCGGCGAAAAAACAAAGGAAAGGAGCGGACTTCCGGTTGTTGCAATCGGCGGCGGGTCGGTGATTGACGCGACAAAACTTGCCCTTCAGTTTTCCGCCTCTCCTGAAATGTCGTTTGAGAGAATTTATTCCAAAGGGCCGACAGCCTGTCCGAAAAATAGACTAATAGGGATTGAAACAACTTCAGGCACAGGCACAGGCGTCACAGCCGTGGCGGTTGTTATGCGAAAAGACAAAATAAAAAGAGGCATTTTCGGATTTAATCTGATTTGCGACGAGGCTTATTATGACCCCGACCTTGTCGAAACAGCGCCCCGGGAAGTTTTTGCAAATGCTTCGATGGACGCCCTGACCCACGCGATAGAGTCCTTCACTTCCAGAATCGAAAATGTCGCAGCTGATGCTGTGTCTTTGAAGGCAATCGAATTGATAGGGGAAAATATCGTCGCGGGATTTAATGGCGAGCGCTCTGCGAGAGAAAAAGTCCATTATGGAAATATGCTTGCGGGCATGGGTTTTTCCAACGCCCGTCTCGGAATTTGCCACGCTCTCGCGCATCTTATAGGCGGAAGATTCGATATTCCGCATGGAAAAATAAACGCGATGCTTCTGCCGAGTGTTGTCGAATTTAACGAATCTGCCACGAATAAGTTCGATGATATCGCCGCAGTTTTGAATATAAAAAGAGATGAAATTTCCAAATGGGTCGCTTCGCTGGACGAGGAGCTGGGGATTCCGCCGAATCTCGTTTCGCTGGGCGACGAATTCAGAAAAATGATTCCCCTCATATCGCAGGAGACGCTCAAGTCGTCTTTGATGGCGCCGAATCCGCGCCGCGCGACCGTTTCCGAAATTCGCGAGTTTCTCGAAAAGGCCGCTGTCTGACACGCGACAAACGGGTTGACAGTTCCGCCCGTCCTATATAAAATATTATTGAAATTGATTTTCATTTTCGGAGAGATCCAGGGTGGGAGGTTTTTATGAGGGGGCCTGGTTTCGGCTGGGGAAGAATGTTCAGAGGATGGGGCAGGCGAATGACTGTCCCCCGCAGAGAGATTCTTGAAGTTCTCACATCAGGAGCCAAACATTTTTCGGCAGAAGAGATATACCTTGAGGTGCGCAGAAAATATCCCGGAATAGGGCTTACTACGGTTTACAGGACTCTTGAGATTCTCGTTCAGGCCGGAGTCGTTTCCAAATTTAATTTCGGGGATGGCCGGGCGAGATACGAGTTTGCCGATACCGATAAAAAAAATCACTGTCATGTAATCTGTTCTAACTGCGGCAGGATTATCGATTGCGAAAATCTTTCGGGGGAGGTGGATTTCGAGGGCGTTATCCGAAAACTTTCGAAAAAATTAGGTTTTAAGATAAACGGTTACCATTTGCGTTTTTACGGTTTGTGCGAGGAGTGCAAAAACAAATGAGGACTTATCTGGACTGCATTCCTTGTTTTTTCAGGCAGGTTCTCGAATCTGCCCGGCTTGCCGGCGCGAGCGAAAGGCAGAGAAAGGAGGCGCTCGACGAGTTTTCGAAAATCATTCCCGGTTTTTCCCTTGAAATGACTCCAGCCGAAATGGGCAGATACATTTATAAAATTGTCTGCGATGTTGTGAAAAACTCCGATCCGTATTACAGCACCAAGAGAAAAAGCACCCGCCTGGCGCTTGAACTTTATCCTGCGGTTAAGCGCAAAGTTGCATCCTCCGCCGACAGGCTTGCCAAAGCGGTCGAGTTTGCCATTCTTGGAAACATAATAGATTATGGTGTCAAAAACCGCCTTGATGTCGACGAGGAACTGAAAAAAATTATGACCGGCGACGGTCGCAGACAGCCGAAACGGAAATTTTACCGATACGCGAAATTCAAAAAGGAACTTGAAAAGGCGAAAATGATTCTTTATCTCGCCGACAACGCGGGGGAAACCGTTTTCGACAGGGTTTTGATAGAGGAGATAAAGACGATTTATCCTGATAAAAAAATCGTTTATGCGGTTAAAAGCAAACCCATAATAAACGATGCCGTGGTTGAAGACGCTGTCGAAGCGGGAGTAGACAAAGTCGCCAAAATCGTCGCCTGCGGTTCGGACGCGCCGGGCACGGTGCTCGGTTTGTGCACAAAAAAATTTCTGAAAATTTTCGACGAAGCGGACATAATTATCAGCAAAGGACAGGGAAATTTCGAGTCGTTGAACGAGTCGAAAAGGCGGGTATTTTTCCTGTTCAGGGCAAAATGCGAAGTTGTGGCAAAACATGTCGGGTGCGGACTGGGCGAAGTCGTTCTGATTTCCGCCGCCGGCGATAAGGAGGACAAATGAAAATCGCGGTTACCGCCACAGGCGGTTCGATGAGCGCTCTTGTCAGCGAGAGATTCGGCAGATGCGAGTATTTTCTGATTGTGGATTCCGAGACGATGAAATTCGAGCCGGTTTCCAACTCTGCCATTAATATGATGGGCGGCGCCGGTCCGGAAGCGGCGCGGCAGATTTCGTCTCGCGGAGCGGAAGTTCTTCTCACAGGTTCGGTCGGTTTTAACGCCAAGTCGGCGCTTGAGGCGGCGGGTATAAAGATTGTGACGGGTTTTGGCGGTTCGATGACGGTTAAGGAAGCCGTGGAAAAATATTTGTCCGAAAATAAATCATAAATGACTTTGAAAGAAGCGAGGAGTTTGCTTAAACTTCCGGAAGAGGCGTCGCTCAACGAGATAAGAAACGCTTACAGGCGGCTTGCGAAAAAATATCATCCCGACAGGTGTCCCGATTCGGATAAGAGAAAATGCGAGGAGAGGATAAAAAAAATAAACAAAGCGTATGAGACGGTTTTGGGTTTTTGCGCGGAGTATAAATTTCCTCTTTGCGATTCGGAAACGCCGAAACAAAAGAAAAGAAAGGAATACAGGGAACATTTGAAAAGGTTTTACGACGGATGGTGGTTCGACCTTGATGAAAAATAGCGTTTTCGACAAATATGCCGCGTATTACGATGAATGGTTTGTTCGGCACAGGATTATTTACAAAACGGAACTCAAGACGCTTAAAAAGATAGTTCCGCGAAAAGGCAAGGGAATCGAAATCGGCGTCGGCACTGGGAGATTCGCCGCCCCGCTCGGAATAGAAACAGGTGTTGATGTTTCGGAAAAAGTTCTTGAAAAAGCGAAAAAAAGAGGGATAAAAACGGTTCTCGCCTCAGGAGAAAAACTTCCTTTCGAAAAGAAAACATTCGATTTCGCTCTGCTTATGATGACGATTTGTTTTGTGAAAAATCCGACGAAAGTAATAAAAGAGACAAAGAGAATTTTGCGGGATGCGGGCAGAATAATCGTTGCGATTATAGACAGGGAAAGTTTTCTCGGGAGACTTTACAAGAAAAAAAAAGGAAGCCCGTTTTACGAATACGCCACTTTTTTCTCGACAGAGGAAATTCTGAATATGCTTGCCTCGCAGGGCTTCGGAAAATTCGAAATTACGCAGTCTCTTTTCGGAAACCCGTATAAACTTAAAAAAACCGATAATGTCGAAAGAGGTTTTGGCAGAGGCAGTTTTGTTGTCGTTTCTGCCGGCGCTTTCTGAACTTTCCCGGAAATAAATGTTGTTTTGTACCGGGAAATTTGATAAAATTCGATATGAAGATGG
>JAGHAK010000064.1 GCA_021161565.1 Elusimicrobiota bacterium
CTACTTTTCACCTTTTCTACTTTTCCACTTTTCTCCTTTTTACATTTTAATCTGTCATTTTCCATTTTGATTTTTGATTTTTTCATTTTTTCATCTTTAATCTTTCATTTTTCATCTTTCATCTTTCATTTTTAATCTTTCATTTTCCTTTGCTAACTTCTATGAACTATGAACTGTGAACTATTTTTTGTCATTTTTCATTTTGATTTTTGATTTTTTCGCTTTCTTCCATATCCCCGGCACCTTGTATCCGCAGAATTTGCATTTGCCCTTGACAATATTATTTTTCAGAATTTTGTATCCAACGCGCTCCACAAGCAGTTTTCCGCATTTAGGGCAGTATGTGTTTTCTGCGGTATTCCCCGGGACGTTGCCGATATATACATATTTTAACCCGACTGCCTTGGCAATTTTATACGCCTTCTCAAGAGTCTTCACAGGAGTCGGCGGAAGATTTTTTAATTTGAAAGCGGGATAAAATCTGCTCAAATGAAGCGGCACATCAGAGCCAACATTCTTTTTAATCCATTCGCACATCGCTTTTATTTTTTCAGGATCGTCGTTGACTCCCGGAATTACCAGATTCGTTATCTCAAGCCATACTCCCTGCTTTTTTACAGTTTTTATCGTGTCAAGGACAGGCTGCAAATCCGCGAGAAGCCCCATTTTCTGATAAAATTCCTGAGAAAAACCCTTTAAATCCACATTTACGGCATCCATATACTTTAGCAGTTCAAGAAGAGGTTCGCGGTTTATATAACCGCATGTGTGCATTCCGTTCTTTAGCCCCTTTTTTCTGGCAAGACGGGCTATGTCGAGCATCCACTCATAAAAAACAGTGGGCTCCGTGTATGTATAAACAATAAACTCGCACTTGTTTCTTATCGCCGAGGCGACAATTTGCTCTGGACTTACATATCCTGTTTCGACATCTTCGGGATCAGCCTGCGAGATCTGCCAGTTCTGGCAGAATTTGCACCTCATATTACACCCTGCCGTGGCAATGGAAAAAGCAGGAGAACCAGGCATTACATGAAAAAAAGGTTTTTTCTCAATCGGGTCGATGTGGACAGCGACAGGTTTGCCATAAGTGAGCGAATAAAGCGTTCCTTTTTTGTTTATTCGCGACAGACACACGCCTCTCTGCCCATCCCGAAGAACGCATTTCCGCGGACAGAGCTGACATTGAACGATGTCGTCTCTGACTGCGACCCAGTATTTCGCGCGACGAAGAATATTTTTTTTCCTGCCCGAAGTCATAAAAAGCAATAAACCGACCAGCATAATAAAAACCAAAATTTTTAGCGCCTTTTTCATAAACCCGCCCAGTATAGAACTCCCCCTATTACAAGACCGAATACAAGATTGATTGCTTTGATTCTGACAACATCTCTGACAGAATAAGAAAGAAGCGGAAGAAGACCGTGGCCGTCCTGAACGATTGAGGACGCCACAAGAACAGAAAACGGCACCAGACCCTTCGAAAACATCATCACAAAAATCATGTGAGGACCGGACTCCGGAATTATTCCGATGAGGGCCGAAAAAACAAGAACATACAACATTCGCGCTTTCAGAAAAGTTTCGAGATTCCAGTGCTTCATTCCGATTTCGACAATCAGAATCGCGCCGAACGTCCAGAGAAAAACCCGCCAGATGTGCTTTTTCGCGATGTGTTCCCATATGTGCTCATTGAGATAATGGTCATTGACGGACACGACAATAAAAACCGAGACGGCAAGTATGGACACCATCGTTACTCTCATCCATCCCCATTTTTGGGGACCCATTAAACCTGAAGCAAACGCGAAAACGAAAAAAATCAGAACGAAAAGAAAGAGGAAACGCTCGAAAGACATTCTGCCGAATTGCGCGACCATCTCGCCAAACGAGAGAGGACGGCATTCTTCGGAATCGTGCAGAGCGGCTACTTCGCACTCTTCACAGAGCTTGATATTAAATAGACGAGCAAATTCATCCGAAAAATAGGCGACGGCAATCCCCACGGCGAAAAGAAAGGCAAACAGAAACAGCGCTCTGCCGGGAAAAAGGGCAAGCATGACAAACGCCTCATCGCCGGATGTGGCGACCATTGCCCCAGTGATTGCCCCGAATGAGATAATTCCCCTTATGTAAAGAGACACATTCATAAAAGAACCCAGGCATCCAGGGGTCGCCCCGAGAAAGGAAGCGAAAAAATACTGCCCTGCTCTGCTTCGTCTGACAACAGGAGCAAAACCGCCTCGCGTCAGAAGATTTACATAATCTATCAAAAGCATCATCGCAAAAACAAAAACCGAAATCATCGCCGCGTGTTCGGCGCTGTGAATTATTATTTCAGTCATAAGCAATCCCTTTCAATTCCTCAACGAATTTCTGCGCGGAAAACGCAGCAGTTGCTCCGTCGCCGGCGGCGGTCACAACCTGATAAAGTTTTTTGCTGACGCAGTCGCCGGCGGCGAAAAAACCATCTTGAGATGTCTTCATTTCTCCATTTACAATGATAAAGCCGTTTTTGTCGAGCTCGACAAAACCATCAAGAAAAGCCGTATTTGGGATATTGCCGGCAAATACAAAAACACCGTTTACCACAAGCGAAGAATTCTGATCGGTTTTGAGATTTTTCAGAAAAATTTTCTCGACAAAATTCTCTCCAGAGATTTCCACTGGAACAGAGTTCCACACAAATTCTATTTTTTTGTTTGAGAATGCCCTTTCCTGCAAAATTTTCGCTGCGCGAAGGCGGTCTCGCCTGTGAATCAGATAAACCTTTGCGGCGAATTTAGTCAGATAAATCGCCTCTTCAACAGCCGAGTCCCCTCCGCCTATAACGGCCACAGTTTTATCTCTGAAAAACGGGCCGTCGCAGGTCGCGCAGTATGAAACGCCTCTTCCTGTAAACTCCTTCTCCCCGGGAATATTCAATTTTCTGGGGGAAGCCCCCACAGCGAGAATAACCGCAAGAGATTCATAAACTTCGCCGGCGGAAACAAGAATCTTATTGTTCGCTCTTTCAATCTTTTTCACCTCTTCGAATTTTATCTCGCATCCGAATTTCTTCGCCTGCTGTTCGAATCTGGACAGAAGTTCCATGCCGCCGATGCCGTCTGAAAAACCCGGATAATTTTCGATTTTCTCAGTCAGCACAGCCTGACCTCCAACAGCCATCTTTTCAAGAATCAAAGTCCTCATACCCCCCCTTGAAGTATATACTCCTGAAGCAAGGCCAGCAGGGCCGCCGCCAATAATTACGACATCATACATTTTCACCTCCCGACCTGAAAAAAACTTTTCCGAGATGAGTTTCCGAATAGACTTTTCCGGAACGAATAAGAAGCCCCAAATACTTGTTCACTTCGTTTATGTGAAGTCCCATAACTGTAGAAATATCTTCCGCTGTAACGGGGCGTCTCAAAATCATAGCGAAAATCTTGTTCGAAACATCCCCCGAA
>JAGHAK010000140.1 GCA_021161565.1 Elusimicrobiota bacterium
AAAATTTTCTGGGCTACCCGAGTAATAATCCCTTTTTTTTCGCTCTTCTTCAAAATATGTTCTCCTTTCATTTTGCCTCTTGCATTTTATTTTTGGCGAGCAGGAATTTTTGAAATAATTTTCCTTATAAGAGGCAAAACTTTTTCTGTCGCTTTTTCTCCTTCCAAAATGCATTCGGCGGCTCTATAATATTGCATTGGATTGATGCGTCTGCTAAATTCAGTTTCAATTCCTATATCCGCTTCCTTTAATTTTGTTTTAGCAATTTCTCTTTCCATTATGAAAGTTGCCTGCATCAATATACTAAAAATCGAAGGCATTTTATGTTTCTCTTTTGTTTTTTTCTTTTCCATAAAAATTTTCAATAGGTTTTGTTTTATTCCTGTATCATTAATCTTTTTTTCTATAAATTTTGCTATTCTGGTATTTATTATTTTAGAGGTAATTTTCCCTTTATTCAGGCCCAGAACATCCCTGTTTTTTAATATACTCTCAAATTTAATGACAGGGGACTCTTCGCGTTTGTAAACAACTTCAGGAATTACATTCACCCCAATTACAATGTTTGCTCCACTCCTTCGGGCAACCTCCACGGGAACAGGATTGACCAGTCCGCCATCAACTAAATATCTGTTACCGTATTTTAGCGGAGTAAATATTCCGGGAATTGAACAACTTGCTCTGATTGCCCTTGAGACCTTTCCTGTTTTAATTAATACTTCCTTTCCATTTTCTATGTCAGTAGTTACTGTTACAAATGGGATTTTTAATTTTGAGAATATTATTTTACCGATGAAAGTTTCTAAAAGTTTTTCAATTTTATTACCATCGACAAGACCTGCTTTAGAGATTGTTGGAGTAAAAAATTTTGCTGTATATTGCCATTTTATATTTAGTGCTATTTCTTCCAGATTGTCAACATTCATTCCTGAAGCATAGAGGCCCCCGATTAGAGATCCCATGCTGGAGCCGACAATCAAATCAACTGGTATTTTTTCTCTCTCCAATACCCTGAGCACCCCGATATGAGCAAGACCTCTTGCCCCGCCACTTCCTAACGCAAGACCAATTTTCGTTTTTCCCCCAAGCGACATCTTATTTATTTTAGCCATAGATTTATCTTTTTAAATATCCGACCATTTCGGTTTTTTGTTCTAATTATAATTTACTTGAAATTTTTGTCAATACCTCGAATTGCCTCAAGAAAAATCCAAGCGAAAAAGAGTAAACCCCGCACCATGGGTTTGCCCCGCACATGCGTGGTGAGAGTCTAATAGCGAAAGTATTGTATAATATCGTATGTTTTGGAAGCATAGAAACTGTAACAAGATGCTTTTTTAAAGCGTCTAATGATATGGGGAAAAAGAGCAGATATGTTGACTAAAAGGCAAAATAAGGTTAAAGATAGTTTTTTTCTTTTCTTTTTCTATCTTGCAGTTTTCTCATTCGCAGTGATTGCGAATGCGGGGGGAGTTTCGGCGACTGAAAGCCCCCTGACATTTGAGCGAGTGTTTTTTGAAGCCGAAAAAAACAATCCAGAACTGAAAAACGCCCGATTAAAAATTCAACTCTCAAGAATTTCCTACAAAACTGCGCTTCTGAAGTTTGCGCCCGAATTTTCCGGGAATGTAGCGGTCAGAAGAAGCGACGACACCTCTTATAGTTACGGCCTCGGCGGAAAACTTTCGCTTTTTTCGGGGACCAGGGACGTTGCGGAAATAAAATTGAGGAAAACCGCCGTGACTCGGGAAGAGGCGTCATACGGAAGAACTCTCGCGGATTTCGTCTATAATCTGAGAATTTTATTCGCGAAAGTTCTTCTTTCGCAGATGACAATTTCGCTCTACGAAGAAATCCAGAGCCGCAGAAAAAATAATATGGAATTGGTCGAACTGCGGTATGAGGCAGGATTCGAAGATAAAGGAGCAAAACTGCGCAGCGAAGCCGATTATTTTCAGGCGAAATACGAAACGGAAAGCGAAAAACGCAACTATAAAATAGTATTTGCAGAACTTATGAAATACATCGGAAAGGACGACTATGAGATAATGGCTGTGACAGGAACTTTCGCCAGGGAGCTGTCAGAAGAAATAAAAAACCCGAACCTGAAAAAATTATTGACGGAAACTCCTGATTACGCAATGGCAAAATGTGAACTAAAAACAGCCGCTTTCAGCGTAAGGCAAAGCGCGGGCAATCTTTATCCCAGCATAAATCTGAACGCTTCGCTTTCCGGAGACGGGTCGCAATGGCCTCCCGGAGAAAGTTCAAAAAACATTGGCATAACATTGTCTTATCCGTTTTTCACATCGGGAAAAGATTTATACAAAATAAAAAGCGAAAAAATAAACATGAAAATCGCTGAAAATAATTTCGAAAACACAAAGCGCGAAATTCTGTTTGAATTGCAAAAAGCGCGCAACAAACTCGTCGATTCTATTCAATATTTGTTTGTAAAAGAAAAATATCGCAACGCTATGTCGGAAAGAGCGAAAATTGCGCGGAAAAAATACCTGAACGGGCTCATAGATTATCAGGAATGGGATGCGATAGAAAACGATTTTATCAACGCGGAAAAAGCGCTGCTCGGCGCGAAATTCGCAGTGTTTGAAACACGGGCAACCTGGATAAAAAAATTAGGCAGGGGGGAATAATGAAAAGAAGAATAATTTGCATATCCGCAGTGCTGATTCTGGCAGGTGTTTTTTTGATTAAAATTTCGGGAGAAAAGAAAAACAAAAAAAAATTTATGGAAATTTTTCCCAGAAGAGGAGAAATTTCCTTGACTGTGGAAACCAACGGAACCATAGAGCCGCGAAATCGCCTTGAAATAAAACCTCCCATTGCCGGAAGAATAGATAATATCAGTGTTGCGGAAGGAGACAACGTCAAAAAAGGCGAAATTGTTGCGTGGATGAGTTCCACCGAAAGAGCGACTCTTCTGGAC
>JAGHAK010000126.1 GCA_021161565.1 Elusimicrobiota bacterium
CCGCTTGCGAGAGCGTCCCTGACGGCAAGATTGCGAGTGATGAAGAAAATTAAAAATTAATCCCCCACCTGCACGCAGGTGGGGGATTAAAAGTAGAAAAGGTAAAAGAACCCCCTACTTAATCTCCCCCGCCAGAGGTGGGGGAGAAAGAGAGGGGGGATTTTCCCTTATCAACTTGCCTGCCCGCCGATGTAGATATATGTTTTTGGCAGGCGGGCGATTTGAATTTTAACCTGAACCACAAAATGCGGGGTGAATAATTCACCCTTCGGGCCGCACCCGATTTTATCGGGGAGGCATGAATAATGCAGGTTAAATTTGCTGATATACTACTGAGAGCAGAATTTCAGCTGAGATATTTTTGACTTTCTCCTTGCATAATGTTTTAATTTCAGTGATGACATCGATAAAAAATGCGCGAATTCTGAATGCGGTTTACAAAATCGCCTGGCCTGTTGTTGCGGCGAATATTTTACAGTCTGTTTACAATCTGACGGATATGTTCTGGGTCGGGCGCCTCGGCGCGCAGGCGGTTGCCGCGATTTCCTTCAGTTTCCCGATAATTTTTTTGCTTGTTTCACTCGGCGCCGGAACTTCGGTAGCGGGAACGATTCTCGTCGCCCAATATCACGGCAAAAATGAGAAAAGGAACATCGATTATATCGCCACTCAGGTTCTTTTTATGCTTGCGGCGATTTCGGTTTTTATTTCGGTGCTGGGATATTTTTTCTCGGAAAAAATTCTTGTCCTGATGAACGCCTCGGCGGAAGTTCTCCCTCTGGCTTCGGCGTATCTCAAAATCTCGTTTGTTGGACTTGTTTTTCTGTTTTCCTTTTTTGTTTTTCAGTCGCTTTTAAGAGGCGTTGGCGAGGTAAAAAAACCTATGTTTATCGTTATGGGAACCGTTGTTCTCAATTTCCTTGCCGACCCGGTTCTGATTATGGGTTTGGGCCCGATTCCCGCATTCGGCATTTCGGGTGCGGCTTGTGCCACAATTTTTACGCAGGGTATTGCCTCCGCAATCGGGCTTTTTATGCTTCTTCGCGGAAGGGACGGAATAAAGATTCGGCTTAGAAATTTTTCCCCGAATTTCGCGTTGATGAAAAAAATTTTCCTTCTGGGCTTTCCCGCTTCTGTCGAACATTCCACAAGGGCTTTCAGTTTTTCCCTTATGATTTTTCTCGTGGGAATTTGGGGAACTTCCGCGGTGGCCTCTTACGGGGTGGCGACGAGAATAATGAGTTTTGTCATCATTCCCGCTGTCGGCGTGGCGATGGCTGTCTCCGCTCTCATCGGACAAAGTTTCGGCGCGGGAAAAATAGATCAGGCCGAGAAAATTGCCCGCCTTTCCGCCACTGCCGTTTTCGGGCTTCTCACTTTCGCGGGAATTTTGTTTTTCGTTTTTGCGGGAAATCTGATTTCGCTTTTTGTTCCCGCGGATGAAGAGATTATTTCATCCGGCGCTTTATTCTTGAAAATAACCTCTCTCACTTTCGGTTTTGTAGGTCTCCAGATAGTTTTAGGGGGCGCTTTCAGGGGTTCGGGCAATACTTTTGCGGCAATGGTGCTGACCATTCTCAATTTTATTGTTTTGCGGATTCTCGGCGGTTTTTTCCTGTCAAGATACACTGGCCTTAGGGAAATGGGCATCTGGCTGTCTTTTCCGCTGAGCAACCTGATAGGCGGGGCGTGCTCTCTTTTGTGGTTTCTTCGCGGCGGGTGGAAAAAAAAGAAACTGACAAGAGAATTTTCTGCCGTTCTCGAGGAATCTTTTCCCGAAATTTAGGTGAAAGCACCATAAAAAATAAGTCGAATGTGCGGATACTTTTCTATTTGCAGATTTAATAGTATAATTCACATTTGGAGATGTTAAGATGAAACTTTCGGAAAAGATGAAACTTTCGGAAAAAATTGTCGAGGTGAACTCTTTTCTGCCGGCGGATGTGAAATTTTTTCTCCGCAAGGCGGCGGCAAACGAATCTTCCGAAAAAGGCAGAAAATTTATGGGATTTATTTTCGAAAACATAAAAATGGCCGAGAAGAAAAAAGTTCCGCTCTGTCAAGACACAGGAATAGTTTCTTTTTACGGACCTCCGAAATACAACGAGGGCTTTCTGAAAAAAGAAACTTATTTGGCTTATAAAAAACTGCGGCAGTCGCAGGTGAAAAGTCCTTTTACAAAGCGGCCGGATGGGAGAAACCTGCCTGCGATACATTGCCGCCGGCGGCGGTCTCTGGGTTTCATCGTCCGTGGCGGAGGTTCGCAAAACTGTTCGGCTTTGAAAATGCTCAATCCGGCGGCGACGCAGGAAGAAGTTCTGCGTTTCATCTCTGGCTTTGTGATAGAAAAGGCGCCTTTTTGTTGCCCACCCGTTTTTGTCGCCGTTGCGGTAGGAGGCACTCCTTCGACAGTGGTCGCTTTGGCAGAGGAACTGCTTCTAAAAGATTTGAGAAAAAAACCAACGGATATGGAAAGCAAAGTTCTGAAAAAAATAAACGGAAGCGGCATAGGCCCTGGCGGCTGGGGCGGGAAAAACACGGCTCTTTGCGTTAAAATAAAGGAATTTCCCTGCCACATAGCGACGTTGCCGGTGGGGATTGTGATTTCCTGCTGGTGTCTGAGGAAAGGAATTTATAATGGGTGAAATAGAAAATCTGATAAAAGAGAGGGAACGGCTTCACGCTCTTCTCGATTTCGGGCACAAAGTTTCGATGAAAATCCTGAACCTTGACGATCTTCTCAAACTGATAATGGCCGAGGCGAGAAATATTCTGAACGCCGACAGATGCACCGTTTTTATCCGCGATTTTGACACAAACACGCTCTGGAGCAAAATCGCCGATGGTCTCGGCAAACGCGAAATCCGCCTGCCTGTGGGGAAGGGGATTGTCGGCGTCGTTGCCGCTACCGGAAAAATTCTGAACATCAAAGACGCGTATTCCGACAGCAGATTCGACATCGAAACCGACAGAAAAACAGGATACAGAACAAAAACGATTCTTTCTTCGCCTATGAAAAACAAAGACGGCGAGATATTGGGGGTCTTTCAGGTTCTCAATAAAAAGGACGGAACTTTCAATGAGGAAGACGAAAAGATTCTTTCGCTTCTTTCCCGGCAGGCGGCGGACGCGATAGAAAACGCTTTTCTTTACGAAGAGCAGAAAAAAATGTTCGAAAGTTTCATCGAAACGCTATCTTACGCTCTCGACCGTCGGGACGCTTTGACCGCTGGACATTCCCGCAGGGTGACTTACTTTTCAGTAAAGGTGGGCGAAAAACTGGCCCTCAGCCCGAAGGATTTGGAAATTCTCAAATACTCCTCGTGGATGCACGACCTCGGCAAAATCGGCGTGAGGGAGAACATTCTTGCAAAACCTGGCAAACTCACCGATGAGGAATTCGAAAAAATGAAACAACACGCCGAATATACAAGGGAAATTCTGGAAAAGATTTACTTCAAAAAGGAATACAAAAGCATTCCTTTGATTGCTTCCTCTCACCACGAAAATATCGACGGAACGGGATATCCGGGAAAACTCAAAGCGACTTCGATTCCGTTTTTCTCGAGGATTATCGCCGTCTGCGATGTCTTCGACGCGCTTACATCGAAAAGGCATTACAGACAGCCGATGCCGATTTTGGGCGTTTTGGGAATTTTGAAGAATGACACCGGAAAGAAATTCGATCCTCTCTGCGTCGAGGCGTTTTTCAAAATTTCTCTTTGCGACATTGTCCGCGGGATAAATCTGGGCAAGGTCGAAAATTTTGTCGTTTATTCGCAAGACGAAAAAATCCTGAATGAAAACACTCTTGAAGATTTGTTTCTGATTCTGAAATCGGGCGATTTGACCCCGGGACAGAATGAAATCGTTTCCGCTTTTATGAAATACTATGGAAAATAGGAAACTCAAAACGAAAAGATACACGCCGGGTTTCGAAAAGGAACTTTACGAAAAATGGTACGGAAGGGGATTTTTCCAGTCGCGGAAAAACGAAAAGAAACCTTTTGTGATTGTGATTCCCCCGCCGAATGTTACGGGGTCGCTCCATATGGGACACGCTTTGAACAACACTCTCCAGGATATTCTTGTCAGGTTTCATCACCTTCTCGGGAAAAATGTCTGTTGGGTTCCAGGAACCGACCACGGAGGCATAGCAACGCAAACAGTGGTCGAAAAAAAACTCCTCGCCGAGGGAAAGAGAAAAAAGGAAATCGGAAGGGAGCGTTTCCTCGAGTATATGATTGAATGGAAGCAAAAATATGGCGGCAGGATTCTGGACCAGTTGAAGGTCCTTGGATGCGCTCTGGACTGGAAGCGCTTGAGATTCACGATGGACGAAACTTGTTCGCGCGCCGTCAAAGAGGCGTTTGTCCGGTTATATGAGGAGGGAAAAATCTACAGGGGTTACCGTCTGATTAATTACTGCGTGAGATGCGAAACATCTCTTTCGGACATAGAAGTGGAATACAAACCCGAAAAGGGAAAACTCTGGTATATTAAATATCCGCTGGCGGATGAGGCGGCGAGCAGCGTCGTTGTGGCGACAACCCGTCCGGAAACGATGCTCGGCGACACAGCCGTGGCGGTAAATCCGAAAGACAAAAGATACAAAAATCTTGCGGGAAAATTTCTTATTCTGCCGATTATCGGGCGGAAAATTCCCATAATCTATGACGAAAGAGTAGAAATGGATTTCGGGACAGGCGCGGTGAAGGTGACGCCGGCTCACGACTTTACGGACTTTGAAATAGGAAAGACCCATAATCTCGAATCGGTGAAGGTTATCGACGAAAAAGGTCTTATGACCAACCTTGCCGGCGAAGAGTTCTGCGGGCTGGACAGATTCGAAGCGCGAAAAAAGGTCGTGCGGTCGCTCGAGGAAAAAGGTTTGCTCGAAAAAGTCGCCGATTATGAACATTCGGTTTCGACGTGTTACAGATGCGGCCAGCCAATCGAACCGATGCTTTCGCTCCAGTGGTTTCTGCGCATGCGGGAAATTGCCCGTCCAGCGATAGAAGCGGTTAAAAAAGGCGAAATAAAATTTTACCCGCCGAGGTGGAAAAGCGCGTTTGTAAATTTTCTGGAAAATATTCGGGACTGGTGCCTTTCGAGGCAAATCTGGTGGGGGCACAGATTGCCGGTTTATTATTGCGAAAAATGCTTTGGAAAATCTGCCGGTAAGTCCAGTCCGGAGAATCAAAACGGGAAAATAAAAAAAGGCATTATTGTCTGCGCGGAAAAACCATCGCGGTGTCCTGTCTGCGGGTCCACCGATATCACGCAGGAAAATGATGTGTTGGACACCTGGTTTTCTTCGGCTTTGTGGCCGTTTGAGGTGTTCGGCTGGCCGAAAGAAGAATCCGCAGGGGAACTCGATTATTACTATCCGACGTCGGTTCTCGTTACGGGACACGAGATTCTCTATCTGTGGGTCGCCAGAATGGTGATGATGGGCATGAAATTCGTCGGGAAAATTCCTTTTGCCGATGTTTACATTCACGGAATTGTCAGAGACAGCAAAGGGAAAAAAATGTCGAAGTCTCTCGGCAACACGATCGACCCGCTTGATATAATAGAAAAATACGGCGTTGACAGTTTGCGCTACGCCGTTGCCAAACAGGCGGTGCCGGGCCATGACCTTCTTATTTGCGACGAAAATTTTGTCTCTGCGCGCAATTTTATGAATAAAATCTGGAACGCCACGAACGTGGTTTTGAAATACGGCAGAGCCCACGATGTGGATATTGCCGAAGCAAAATCGCTTCCCGACAGATGGATTCTCGGCGAGTTTTCCCTGCTGCTCGAAGAGACGAAAAAAAATCTCGGGAAATACGATATTTCCGCCTATGCCAGAAGCGTCTATGACTTGTTCTGGGGAAAATTCTGCGACTGGTTCCTCGAAATAGCAAAACTCGAGGAATCCGAATTCAGCCGAAAACTTCTTTACAAAATTTTCAGAGATATTCTTGTGGTTATGCATCCTGTTATTCCGTTTATCACAGAGGAGATATATTCGACTGTCCGTCTTCCAGGCTCTCCCGAAAGCATCCTCGGCAACCCTTTCCCGCGGTTGAGTTTCGCTGACGGCGACAGCAGGGAGAAAATTACCGAAATTTTCGAACTTGTAAAAGGTGTGCGAAGCATCAGGTCTCTGGCGAAACTGCCCGCGTCGGAGAAAGTCGACATTTTTGTGGTTACTGATAAAAATTTCAGAAAGGCGATAGAAGAAAACGCATTTTTCATAAAACCGCTGGCAAAAATAGGAAAAATCGGTTTCGAAACAAAGCCGTCGGGCGTCTGTTCGGCTTTTGCCACCGCGCATTTGCGCTGTCTGGTTTTCATCCCTGACTTCGACGCTCTCGAAAGGCAGAAAGAGAATATAAAAAAGGAAATTTCCGAAATTTCTGTCTATGTCGAAAAGATGGAAAAACTGCTTTCCAATAGCAAATTTCTCGCCAATGCGGGGGAGTTTGTCATCGAGAAGAAAAGAAAGACGCTTTCCGAGTTTCGGAAAAAAAAGGACAATCTCGAAAAATTCATCGCTTCTTTCGAAAATTCGTGAAAAGAATTTTTATTTTTCTATTCGCCGCGGTTTCGCTTTCTTTCGCGCTGACCAAAAAAGAATTCTGGATGAAAAAGCGGTTCGACCTTGTCTGCTTTTTCAATTCTGACGGCAATCCCTCCGAAAATTACAGAAATTTTGTAAAAAGGGAGAAACTCTGCCTTTTTATGGATTCTCTGGACTTTACTCTTAAAAACAAAAATGTTCCGCGATTCCATCTTGTCGCCTCGGAAAACAAACGTTTTTTCGACAGGGAGCGGATGGAAATAACATTCCCTGCCGGCGAGGGCTTCAAAATAGATTTGGAGGTTCTTGCCGTGGCTCAGGTTTTTGGCATCGGGAAAAGTTCTTCGCCCACACCTTCCGACTATTTCGGCGTTCCCGCAAAATTTTCGAACGGATGGCTTTTTTCGTTTTTCAGAGACGGAAAGTTTTATCTCGCTTTCGAGAAAGGAAAAAAGAAAAAAATTCTTCTCGAGGAAACCGATTTCTTTGACATTGTACGTAATTACGCGGATAAGAGCGTTTTTTACAGGGCGAGAAATTCCCTCTGGTTTATCGATCTGAAAAGAAAAAGGAATTTCAGATATTTTTTCCCCGCCGGTTATAACGCGCCTTTTCTGTCATCCTATGACACCGACGGCGACAGAATCGCTATTGCCGTTCAAGACGGCGATAAATCCGATATTTACTTGGGCGGGATTTGCGCCTTTCTCGATATATTTTTTCAGGATATCCCTTACAGAATCGAAAATGTTTATATCAGCGGGGACAGCCTTTTTTTCACCGCCTCGCTTGACGGGAAAAAATCCATTCTCGCCGCCGCTTCCGTCCGTGACAGGAAAATTCTGAAAATTTATTCATTCGACGAAAAAATCGTTGCCGTTTCCAAATACAGCGGCAAACTGGTCGTTCTGATTCCTTCATCGGGAAAACTCTTCTTTGTAAGCGGTGTGCGGACAACGGCATTTTTCGGCAAATCGAAAATACGGGTTGTAAAAGATGCCGCGGGAATAAAGTATATCATATCCGCGAAGACGCCTTCCATCGGAGTTTTTGAAAAAATTTCCGGCGGCAGTTTTGAGAATGCCCTTTTTTTGGATTCGAACAAATTCGAATATGTCACCGCGGTCCTGGCGAAAAAGGATTTCTATTCCTTTAATCCCGTCGAGGGTGAAGAATTTTTTTTGCTTGAGCAAACCGGCTGTGTTCGCAGATTTGCCCTATATAGTGTCGAGGGACTTTTCTCGGCGAGACAGATTCGGATGATGGAGCAAAACAGAAGAAGAAAAATTTCTATAGCGGTTTCCGCTTTTTTTCTGGTTATGCTTTTTGCTTTAAAGGAGGTTTCGAATGCGAAAAAGAGAAAGAAAATCGAATGAATTGAGGCCTGTCAGGATTATTCCGGATTTCGAGGAAACGCCTTCGCATATCACTTTTGTTTCGTTCGGAAACACAAAGGTGCTCACGAGTGTCACAATGGAGAATTCCGTGCCGCCGCATCTTAAAGGCACCGGCACAGGCTGGCTGACCGCCGAATATTCGATTCTGCCGTATGCTACGGTTCCGAGAAATCGCAGGGAAAGGCAGAAAATATCAGGAAGAACGAGAGAGATAGAAAGACTTATCGGAAGAACCCTTAGGGCTGTTGTGGATTTGCCCGCGCTCGGAGAGAAAACGGTTTTTGTCGACTGCGATGTTCTGCAGGCAGACGGCGGCACCCGGTGCGCCTCTATTACGGGGGCTTTCGTTTCGCTTTACCTTTTTTTCAAGCGCCTTCAGCGGGAAAGGAAAATTTTCGCTTTTCCCGTGAAGAATTATCTTGCCGCTGTCAGTTGCGGGATTGTGGAAGGGGAAATTTTGCTTGATCTCGACTATGACGAGGATTTTATGGCGACCTGCGATATGAATGTTGTCGGAAACGGAGAAAATTTTGCGGAAATTCAGGCAAGCGGCGAGGAAAAAACTTTTGGGATGAGAGAGTTTCAGGAATTGCTTAAAGTGTCTTCTAATGGTTTAAGGGACCTGATTAAATTCCAGAAAGATGCTGTTGAAAAGATGAAAGATTAAAGATTAAAGGGGAAAAGTGAAAAAGTTAAAAAGTGGAAAAGTAAAAAGTGAAAAAAGATTTCTCGCTATCGCTCGAAATGACAAGGGAAATAAAAAATGGAAAAATCAAAATGAAAGATGAAAAGTGAAAAAGTTAAAAAGTTGAAAAGTAAAAAAGGTAAAAGAACCCCCTACTTAATCTCCCCCCTGGAAGGGGGGAGAAAG
>JAGHAK010000031.1 GCA_021161565.1 Elusimicrobiota bacterium
ATATTGCAAAAAGGGCGGGGTTAACCCCGCCCTATCAGAGATAGGGCGGTCCGAAGGACAGATTTTTCTAATGAAAAATCTGGGTTCAAGAAGTCATAAGTCATATAAAATCAGGGCTTGGAAATAATTGCCATTTTTTATGCCTTGCCGGAGTCAAAAGGTTTATTTCATTCAAACGTAAAAGGTAAATGGTAAACGGAAAACGGAAAACGGGAGACGGCTCCTATTCTGTCTCAATACCTTTCAGGTCTTTGTTTCCATTTTGACAAAGAACAGCATTGACACCTGTCATCCCGAAAAAAATGCGTAATCTTTTTTTTCAGCGCAAGGTATCCGATATCAGTTCCGAAAGAGTCGGATGGATGAAAACCGATTTTCTTAAATCGGTGGATGTCAGATTGTTCGAAACCGCCACGGAAAATATGTGAATCAGTTCAAAAACTTCCGCGCCGACCATAAAACAGCCCAAAATTCTGCCCGATTTTTTCTCGCAGACAATTTTCACGAACCCGGCGGGTTTTCTCATCAGAACCGCTTTCGAATTCGCTCTGAAAAATTTTCGGAAAATGGTGACTTCCAGCCCTCTTTCGGCTGCGGTTTCCCCGCTTATGCCAATCCACGCGGCTGGAGGATCGGAAAAAACGGCTTTCGGAAGTTTTTCATAATCTATTTCATGACATTTTTCTCCGCAAATCGAAGAAGCGCAAATCGCCGCCTGTCTGTAGGCGACATACGCCAGAGCGGGAGCATTAATGCAATCGCCGACCGCGAAAATGTTTTTGACATTTGTTTCAAAATTCTTTCCAGTCAAAATAAATCCATTTTCCATTTTTATTCCGATTTCCTCAGCGCCGAGATTTTCCGTATTGGGAACTCTGCCCACAGCAGAGAGCGCCGCATCAAAATTCCGCAAAATCTTTGAGCTCCCCGCGGAAATCTCTGCTTCGATTCCTTTCCCTGTTCTTATTTTTGCAATCATCCCAGAAACAATTATTTCAATTCCTCTCTTTCTGAATTCCCTGAAAAGCGTCTTCGAAATTTCCCTGTCCGCTTCAGGCAAAATTCTTTCGGCAACCTCGACAACCGTAACCTGCGAATTCATCCCGCGGAAAAAAGAAGCGAATTCGCAACCGACATAACCAGCGCCTATGATGAGAATTTTCCCGAAACGCAAATCCGATTTTAAAATATTATCGCTGGTGAAAAAACTTTTCCCATCCGGCGCGAACCAGGCAGGCCCGCCTGCCGGCAAGGTAGGCCCGCCTACCGGCGAGGCAGGCAACTTCGGGCGGGAACCGGTTGCGATTACAAAATAATCGGCAGAAACTTTCTTCTCGGAGCCTTCCGGCCCTAAAACCGAAATTTCCTTCTCCGAAACAAATTTCGCCCTTCCAAAAAGAAATTCTATTTTTTCGCTCTTCAAAACCGAAATCAGCGCCTTTCTCAAAGACGAAACATTTTCCTTCGCAAACTTTCCTGCTTCAATGCCCGTTGAAAACAAATGTTTTCTCTGAGAAAACTCAAGAAGAGATTTCATCGGAATACAACCTTCGTTGAGGCATGTTCCGCCGATTCTTTCCTCGAATAATTCCACAAGGCAAACTTTTTTCCCGCGGGCGGCCAACTCCTCGGCGGTTCTGTATCCTCCGGGGCCTGCGCCGATTACAACAACATCATAATCCCTCATACAGGCGCACTCCTGTGTTCCAAATATTCTTCAGCCCTGAAAGAACTTCTCACATAGGGCGCGGATTCGACATGTTTAAAGCCCATTGCGAGAGCGGTTTCTCTGTATTTCTCGAATTTCTCGGGTCTCACAAATTCCGCCACAGGTCGGCATTTTTTCGACGGCTGAAGATACTGGCCAATGCTCAAAAAATCGCAGCCCGCGCGGATTAAATCAGCGAAAAGTTCCCTCACCTCGTCATCCGTCTCGCCGAGTCCGACCATTATTCCCGACTTTGTCAGAACATCAGGGTTAAACTCCTTTATTCTGCCCAGCAGCATGAGAGACCTATCGTAGTCCGCACCCCTGCGGATATCGTAAAGCCGCCGCACGGTTTCGAGATTGTGGGCTACAACAGAAGCGCCCGCGGTTGAAATTTTTTCTATAGCCGCGATATTCCCGAGAAAATCAGGAACGAGAATTTCAACTTTTATTCCGCTTACCACTCTTTTTATCTCCCTGACGCTTTCCAAAAAAAGTTCCGCTCCGCCGTCTGGCAAATCATCCCTTGTCGGACTCGTAAGAACGACAAATTTCAGACCCAGCCTCGCCGACGCTTCGGCGACTCGTCTCGGCTCGCTTTTGTCAACGCCGCGCGGAATGCCCTTTTTCACCGAGCAAAAACCGCAGTTTCTTGTGCAGATATCACCGAGAATCAGAAAAGTTGCCCGACGGCGGGAAAAACACTCCGATATGTTCGGACATCTCGCTTCTTCGCAAATTGTGTGAAGACGAAGTCCTGACAAAAGAGAAGAAACTTCCCTCAAACTCGCAAGTTCTATTTTCCTATCAAGCCACGGCGGAAAATTTTTCACAAATTTTGCCTTCCTTCAGAATTTCCTCTGTCGCCGCGACTTCTTCATCCGTTAGTTGGCAGGGGAAAAAATCGGCGTTCAGATTTTCGAAAAACTTCTCAATCAAAATTCTCTTAATGCCCTCGAAATCAATCCGCGCTCCCAAATCGCAAAGCCCCTTCGCCGGGCTGCGCAGAATTTTTCCTCTGTCGACAAAATATTCCGAAACCTTTTTCAAATTGACCTTCAACGGAATACTTCCGTGCTGAAAAATTTTCCCCCGCGACCTTCTCTGAGCATTGCCGCCGATTTTTAGCCCATCGGAAACAATGTCGAACGGCTCTCTTCCCGCGAAACAGAAGTCAGAAGAGGCGGGATGCTGTAATTTCTCCAAATCGGCGCAGTATCCCGCCGGAATTTTCAGAAAATTATAGATATCGACAAGAAACCTGTTTATTTTTTTGTACGATTCCTTAACGGACAGCCCCGAAAAAATGTCGTCGCCGCAAACAAAACTGTATGTGATTTCTTCGTCATGAAAAATCGCTCCTCCGCCTGTGATTCTTCTGACGACGGATACTCCCTTTTCCGCGCATTTTCTCATATCAATAAATTCCGAAGGATTCTGAAATCTGCCAATGGAAATCGCCGACGGTCTCCATCCATAGACCCTGAATACGGGCGAAGCGCCTCTTTCATATTTTTCGAAAAGGGCTTTGTCAACCGCCATATTATAGACTCCGGAAGAGAAACCTGAATCGATAAGTCTCCACTTATCCTGCATTCCGCTCCTCGAAGACTATTTTCAGATTTCTCGCGGCGCAAACTTCGTCGAGACGACGGACAGGTGTCTTTGTCGGAAACGAATGAAAGATATTCGGATTCGATTCAGCCAGGCGAGCCGCATCAATCAACGCATCGATAAATTCGTCGAGCGTCTGTTTGTTTTCCGTTTCGGTCGGCTCTATCATCATTGCCTCATCCACGATGAGAGGAAAATAAATCGTCGGCGGATGAAAGCCCCTGTCTATGAGAAACTTCGCTATATCCAGCGCGGAAACGCCTTTTTCCTTCTGTTTCACCGCTGACAAAACACACTCGTGCATACATCTTCTTTCATACGGAAGCCGGTAGAATTTCCTGAGACGGGACAGAATATAGTTTGCGTTAAGAACCGCTGTTTCACTGACTTTCTCGAGGCCGTCGCCGCCCATAAGAAGAATGTAGGCGAAACCTTTGAGCAGCACGGAAAAATTTCCGAAAAAGGGCGCGACTCTGCCTATCGATTTTTCAGGATATTCTAAAAACGTTTTTCCGCTGGCGGTTTTTGAGACAACAGGAGACGGAAGAAATTTCGCAAGATGCTCTTTCACGCAGACAGGCCCCGCGCCGGGGCCGCCACCGCCGTGGGGCGATGCGAATGTTTTGTGTATATTAATATGAACAATGTCAAATCCGATGTCGCCGGGCCTCACCTTTCCCATAACAGCGTTCAGATTTGCCCCGTCATAATACATCAGCGCGCCAAAGGAGCGCGCAAGGTCGCAGACCTCTTTTATCCTTCTGTTGAAAATCCCGAGTGTGTTTGGGACTGTCATCATAACGACGGCAACTTCCCTGCTCATCTTCGCCTTAAACTCCTCAAAATCCATTTCACCTTTTTCATCGGTAGCCACCGTCAAAACCTCGTAACCAGCCATCACAGAGGAAGCGGGATTCGTTCCGTGGGACGAATCGGGAACAATTACGAATTTTCTTCTGTCTCCCTTCGATTTGTGATAAGCGGAGACAATCATCATCCCCGTCAGTTCCCCATGCGCTCCTGCAAGCGGCTGCAAAGTCGCATCGTCCATTCCCGTTATCTCCAGAAGGGCGTCTTTCAAACCCGCCAAAACTTCGAGACAGCCACGGGAAACTTCCGCGCCGTTAGGAAGGATGGAAATGACAGGATGAACGTTCGAAAAACCTTCCAACAGGGCAACTTTTTCGAGAATTTTTGGATTGTATTTCATCGTGCAGGATCCGAGAGGATAAAAATTTTTGTCGACCGAAAAATTCATCGCTGAAAGACGCGTGTAATGCCTCACCACATCCAACTCCGAAAGTTCGGGAAGCGCCAGCGGTTTGCTTCTGAGAAGATTTTTTTCGGCAAACGCTTTCTCTTCAAAACCTCCGTCGGGAAAATACCGTTTTGAGACAGCCGCCCTTCCCTTTTCAAAAATTGTCTTCATCTTTTGAGAATTTCCGAAAGATTTTTCGCGTATTCCTCCATATCCTCTTTTCTCGTCTTCTCGGTTACGCTAACCAGCAGTTTGCTTTCCAATTGCGGGTAGAAACCGCCGAGAGGAATGCCGCCCACAAACTTCTTTTCGAGCAGTTTTTTATACACAACAACCGAAGATTTTCCAACGGTGTCAACCACAAATTCGTTGAAAACAGGGTTTTCATTTTCAATTTTTATCCCCGAGGAGGAAAGCACATCTCTGAAAAACCGAGTTCTGCTATAGATATTGCGAGCGAGATTTTCCAAACCCCTGCCGCCGATCAAGGCGAGATAGAAAACAGCCCTCAGAGCGCAGAGATTTTCGTTTGTGCAGATATTCGAGGTGGCGCGCGAGCGGCGGATATGCTGCTCCCTTGCCTGAAGAGTGAGGACGAATCCCCTTCTTCCGGAAACGTCCTTTGTCATTCCGACGATACGCCCGGGAAGATTTCTTATGTATTTCCTTTTTGTCGTCATAAAACCGAAATACGGGCCGCCGAAATTCAGAGGATTGCCAAGCGACTGCCCTTCCCCTGTGGCAATGTCAAAACCCGTGTCGCCCGGGGTTTTCAAAATTCCGAGAGATACAGGATAAAAAGAACCGACAGCGAGAGCGCCAGCGGAATGCGCTTTTTCGCAAACTTCGGAAAAATCGGAAACACTTCCGAAAAAATTCGGATTCTGCAAGATGACGCAGGCGGTTTGCCCGTCGATACTTTTCAGAAGATTTTCCGCGCTGTCCGAGAATTTTATCGTCGGAACTTCAATAACTTCGCAGTTGATGTTCGAAAGATATGTTTTCAGAATTTCTATATAAATCGGATTGACGCCCAGAGAAACAACCAGTTTTTTCCTCCCTGTGATTCTCACAGCCATAAGAGCCGCTTCCGCAAGGGCCGTGCCCCCGTCATAAACCGAGGCGTTGCTCGCATCCATTTCCGTAAGGCGGCAGATTGCCGTCTGATATTCGAAAATTGCCTGAAGAGTGCCTTGCGAACATTCCGCCTGATACGGCGTATAGGGCGTGTAAAACTCGCTGCGGGAAGCGAGCTCATCCACAGCGGCGGGAATGTAATGGTCGTAAAAGCCGCCTCCGGCGAAATTTTTCGCGCCCGCGATATTCCAAGAAGCAAGGGCGGCAAAAAACTCATAAACTTCAAGTTCCGATTTTCCTTTTTCCAGCCGCAGGGGTTTCGAGCGGATTTCCTGCTTTATATCCGAAAAAAGTTCTTCGGTCGATGAAATTCCCATCGTCTCGAGCATCTGTTTTATTTCGTTTTTAGCAGGTGGATAGAACATTTATTTCTCCATCAGAATCACAATGTCCTAACTTAAGGCCTGAAAAACAAAACTTTTCATAAACTTTTGAAACAGCCCCGCTAACTCTCTTTTCTTCTTTCATAAATCTCTCCCGTGCCCGATTATCCCTTCTATTCTGTTGTGTTCTTTCTCTTTTTTCTTTATCCGTCTTGTTCCGTAAATCTTATCCGCAATAATTTCTTTCGGCAACTTCACCTAGTCATTTTCCATATTAAACTGTCCGCCAAATGGAAATATCTCCTTGAATAATAATTGCGTTCCTATCTTTTGCATTATACATTTTTTCCTCCGTCATTAAAAAGTGCAATCTTTTTGAACATCTTTTCTTATTTTCCTTACACTTTCTTGTTCTTCATCTTGCTTTATTATACCTTTTTCCCGACGATGGAGGAAAACCATCTTCCTTTTTTCATCTGATTCTAACTTAATAAATTTATCAATTTCACTCATTTTCTGTTATCTTTACGTGCATCATTTAAAATATCGGTGGGTTTTTCATTTTGGACATAATAAATGAACGTTGACTAGTTGAAATCCTATAAAGAATTTCTTTTGCTTTCTCTTTCTCTATAAAGTCTATAAGAGGGAAATACTCTGTTTCATCCAATACACGAAAAAGAATGTCTAGTTCAAAATCTTTTACTAAAGCAAGTTGTTCGTCAATACTTATGTTTCTTAGAAAGCGTGAAAATACTTTAGGGCTTTTTTCTGCTATTGTTTTCATGTTAATATTAATTTTCTTATCTCTTAAAATATCTATAATATTATCTGTTATTAATATAATGTTTTTTTCCCATTCATTGCGTTTATCATAATCAATAGAATCAATATAC
>JAGHAK010000044.1 GCA_021161565.1 Elusimicrobiota bacterium
ATTAAAATGCAAAATTATCTCAGCCCTTATATCAACCATCTCTTTTACTTCTTCAAATAATACTTCTCAGTAGTTTGTCCGTAATAATTCTACAAAACCTCTCTGGGAAGTATATCGTAAATTCAATAATATCAAGTGCAAATTGATAAGTCCGCCTCTTGAACTCATTTTTTAATTTTGATTTGTCATTTTACATTTTTATCTTTTATTTTTACATTAGCGTATGCGTAAGTATTTTTTGCACTATATATAGAAAAAACGTTCCCAGAGAAACAGCAAGAGAAATCAAATTTTGTCTGCGGGTTTTTGCCGCATCCGACAGCCAAAAAAGAAACGAGAAAAATCGCAAAAATCCTTTTCATTAGCACATCATTTCACGTTATATACATAAAAATATAACGATTTCAAAAAAATTTATCCCCCCAACGCAGCGATGGATGTCGCCCCTTTCTTTTCCGACGGGGCAAATTTCTTGTTTTTTAGAATTTTTTCGAACCATTTTTGTATTTCTTCGTCCGAAAAGCCCCCCCGCAAAAGTTTTTTTGCGCTGTACGACCTGCGATCAAAGAGGCACAGTTTCACATCCCCTGTTGCCTGAATGCGGATCTTATCGCATTTTGCGCAAAACGACTCGCTTTCGGGCGCGATGAATCCGACTTTCGCTTTCGAATTTTTTATTCTGTGGTAAACTGCGACGCTGTTTTTGCCCAAAAGAGGCCTCTTCTCTATAATACCCTGGGATATGAGGCGTTTTTTTACAGGAGAAAGAGACATAAATTCAAGACCGTCGTCAATAAAATCCATTTTTTCGATAAATCTGACGGTCACATTGAATTCCAGAGCGAATTTTATAAAATCCGCAATTTCGTCTTCATTGAAATTCTTAATCGCGAGAACATTGAGTTTGATGTTCTTTACATTCAATTTTCTGAAATTTTCGAGAAAAATGTTCAGGTCGCCCCACCGGGTGATGTATCTGTATTTTTCGGCGTTCAGAGAATCGCAACTGACATTGATGGATTCAAGGTTTAGTCTGTTGATTCTTCCAATGTCGAGGCCAGGCGCGGTGAGATTTGTCGTGATATTAAAGGGGAAATTCAGTTTCTCGAAAAAATCAATCGCCCCTTTTCTTACAAAGGGTTCGCCGCCGGTGAATCTGAATTTTTTTACGCCGAGTTTTTGAAGAATTTTTATTACTCTGCCGATTTCCTCGAATCTCAGAATATCCCGATGACTGAACTTTTGTATTCCTTCCTCCGGCATGCAGTAACGGCATCTGAGGTTGCACCTGTCGGTAAGGGAAATTCGCGCATAATTGATTGTTCTTCCAAAATTATCTTTCATCTGAAAAATACGGGTTTAACATTTTCTCTCGCCATCGTTATCTTTATGTAAATATAACGAAATTTCCCGGCGCTTGTCAAGACCTTTCGCCTGTTGCTAATTTTTTATTCTCCGTTTGACACTATCAACTCATTTTTTATGCGATGCGGCTGACAGTTTTTCGATATTTTTTATGACCGCGCCTTCCCCGTCCACACCAAGCGCAACCGCGCGGCGCCAGTTCGAAACGGCGCTTCCATAGTCGCCCTTTAGATAATACGCATTGCCAAGATCGTTAAAAACCTCGCCGTAGTTTCTTATTTTTACGGAATTTCCAAACGCCTTGACCGCGCCGTCATAATCCTTCAATTTTACGCACGCCATCCCCAGAAAATAGCAGATTTTTCCCGAAGCAGGCGACAGACGGTTGGCTTTTTCGAGATATTCCACCGCCTTTTGGTAGAAGCCCGATTTGTAATAGCCGTACCCGACAAACCTGAATCTGTCGGCCAAAAATTCCCGGACGAAGACAACAGCGAGAACGCCCGAAATTATCAGAACAGGAAGCGGGCCAAAACTTTTTTCGGAATCCTCAAACGACGAAAGTGCGGCGGCAAAAACAATCGAGGATGCTGGCAGATGCAGCGGAAAATTCGTCATAGAGTCGAGCGCGAAGGCGACAACGGTAAGATGCGCGTAAAAATCCCTCTTTGATAAATAGAACGCCGCCGAAAAAAGCAAAAAAACAAAACTCAAAAAACCTGCGATTCCCGTTTCCGCGGCAATCTGAATAAACTCGTTGTGAATTTTCGATTCAGATGTGGATTTTAGTTTAAAATCTCTTCTGACTCCGGCCTGATAAACCGCGAAATTCGTCTTCACACCGCCAATGCCCACACCAAGGACGGGATTTTTCCTGACAATTTCAAATCCGACTTTCCATTTGAAAAACCTCTCGGCAATGGACTCCTTTTTGCCTGACAAATCAGCGAAAAAAACAAGAAAAAGGACCAACGTGGCGTGAAAAAGGAAAAGCCCACGCGTAAACGGGAATATCGGCTTCTTCCGCTCATGCAAAAAAATCAGCGCAAGAATTCCAGCAAGGGCGATAATCGACCCGGCTGTCTGCGAAAAAACTACAGCGGCATAAGGCAAAATCGCCAGAGCCGGGGCGGATTTCCTTTCCGCCCAATTAACAAAAAAGGGAAAACTCACAATCAGAAAACTCGACAGAAAATTCGGATTGCCCAAAGTAGAATAAATCCTGTTTCCAAAACTTCCGCGGTCTATCAGCAAAAAATAAAAAAACTGAAAAATCCCCACCACGGATACAACCAGAACCGCAGCGGAAAGAGCGGAAAGAATTCTTTTTTTTTCGCCTCTCCCTATCAAAAAACACAGAAGAAAAACAGGGATAATTTTCGACAACTGAACCAGCGAAACCCAGAAATTTTTCGCCGCAAACAGAGAAAGGAAAAGAAACAAAACAAAAATACAGACAGAAATCCTCTGCGGGGAAAAAGCAAGTCTTTCTTTCTTTAAGAATCGTCTCGAAACTTCCGCAAAAACGAAAACGGAAATCAGAAGATATTTTACGAGATAATTATCGTAAGTAACAGGCAAAACCGCCAGCGGGACAAGCAGAAAAAGAACAGCGGTCAAGACGACTTAAGCCAGTTTCTGATTTTCTTTATATGCCGACCCGCCATCTCGCGGGCTTCCTTCCGCGTGCGAGCCTCGCAGCAGACGGTGAATTTGGCGGAAGTCGCATCGGGAAGAAAAAGAACCCAACCGTTTTTTCCCGTTATTTTCACGCCGTCGACGAGATGCCTTTTTCCCGACGGCGTTTCCTCTATCAGTTTTCTCATAAGAAAACCCTTTTTCTCCCACGGACAGTAAACTTGCTTTCTCACAATCACGGGATCTTTCTCTCTCGAAGCAAGTTCCGTAAGGTTCACGCCTGAGGTTACGCACATTTCTATAATCTTGCAGAGGGCGTACATCCCGTCGAAAGACGGTTGAAACCGCGGAAATATAAAACCGCCTTTCCCGTCAGCGGCGAAAATAACATCTTTTTCCTTGCAAATTCTCATAATGCTGCCCGGCGTCGTCCCCGTCGGGACAACCCCGAGACCGTATTCGCCGGCAATCGTTTCGCAGCGGCGTGGAGCGTTCACGGGAATCGCGACATTCCCGCCGCGAAAAGACCTGCCCACAAGTTCAAGGACAACAAGCAGCGCTTTCTGGGAATGTATCCTTCTGCCCCGGGAATCGAGAAAAAATAACTTTTCGCCGCCGACATCGAGCATAACGCCGAAATCTGCTCTGGTGGACCGCACAACCTTCGAAACCGTGTCGAGGGAAGAGTTGAATTCGTCGAGACTTTTGCTCGATTTCGCGGGATTCAGAACCCCGTTCAGCGAAATGACTTCAACATTGAGCGCGCCGAGAATTTCGGGCAAAACCAAAGATGCCGACGAAAACGCATAATCACAGACAATTTTTACGGGATTGCGCCTTACGGCTGAAACATCGATGCTGTTGATTATTCCTTCCTTATAATACTGGCTCGCCCTGGGAGGGATGATTATCTCGCCAACGGAATTGACATCCGCCCGGGGAAAATCCTCCTTGAAAAAAGCCTGTTCTATCGATTTCTGGAGCGAAGGCTGTATGTCGCAACCGGTTTCGTCGAAAAACAGAATATCTGCCACCCTGCCGTCAAAAGGCGAAATTCTCACATGAACGCCGCCGCTTTCCCCCTCCTTTCCGATTTCGTATCTCGCCACAGGAATCGGCAATGTTCTCAAATCGCCGACCCTGACGCCCATCGATATGAGTCCCGCGATAATCGATCTTTTTATCATTCTCGAGGTCTGGCTCGCGTCCCTCGAGGTTATTACATATTTCCCTTTGCCGAGTTTGGCGCCGTAAGCAACGCCGAGCCGCGTTGCCATTTCTGGAGTTATTTCTATATTGGCGAGCCCGTTTATCCCGTGATTGCCGAAAAGACTTCGCGAAAATCTGTCGCCCCAGACAATGGACGAATTAACGAAAGCGCCCGATTCTATAAATTTCCCCGGCCAGATTTTTATTCTCGCCTGAACCGTCGCCGCCCTGCCGACCTCGCAGTTATCGCCAATGACAACCCCTGGAGAAGTTTTTACCAGATCTGAAATTTTCGTGGAGAACCCGACAACCGTTTCCTTCAAATCACAGTGATGCCCCACGGAAACGCCGGTCTGAACAACGCTTCTGGAAATTTTTGTGTATTTGCCTATGCGGCAGTCGTCCGCGAAACAGCAGTTGCTCAAAGTCGCGAAGGGGTCGACTTTGACATTTCTGCCGAAAACAACGGGGCCTTCCACCTTTATCTCCTTTGGAAGCCGCGTTCCTTCCCCGATCCATACGGGGAAACCGTTTATAATTTTTTTTGTCGCGGACAAACCGATTTTTATTTTTTCCTCCATTATGTCGATGTGGCATTTCAGATATTCGTCGAGATTGCCCACATCCTTCCAGTATCCGGGCGCGGTAAAACCGAAAAGTTCCGCTTTTCTTTCGAGAAGCAGCGGGAAAAGATTTTTCGAAAAATCCATCTCGGTTTCAGGAGGTATGTAATCGAAAATTTCAGGTTCGAAAATATATGTTCCCGTGTTTATCGTATCCGAGAAAACCTCCCCCCAGGTCGGCTTTTCGAGAAAACTCGAAATTCTCCCGTCTTTTTTCGTAATGACGATGCCGTATTGGAGGGGATCCTTAACCCTCGTGAGAACTATCGTCGCAAGGGCTTTTCTCTTTTTGTGAAACGCGACCGCGGCGTTCAAATCGAAATCGCAAATGACATCACCGCTGATTACGGCAAAAGTTCTTTTTATTTTGTTGCGGGCGGCGCCGACAGCCCCGGCGGTGCCGAGATCTGCATCCGTTTTTATATAATCCATCTTCACGCCGAAACCGGAACCATCGCCAAAATAACCCGTTATCGCCTCCGGCTGGTAGTAAAGAAGCGATATTATGTCCCTCATCCCGTGTTTTCTGAGCAGGGAAACGACATGCTCCATCATCGGGGCATTCGCCACGAAAACCATCGGTTTCGGCACGGAAATCGTGAGCGGACGCAGCCGAGTGCCGAAGCCGCCAGCCATTATTACCGCTTTCATACCTAAAACCTCATTCTTGTTTCGGCTGTCATTGTCTTTGTTTCGTTTCCCGAAGAATCGAAATTGCGCCGAACAACCACATACATCGTCACATTCGGAGCCACATTGTATCCCACTTTCAGCGAAAGAATCGCGTTTTTATCCACTTCCGTAATGTCCGACCATGTTCTCGCCGAGCGTTTGTCATAATCAGCCTCGAAAGTGTATTGCGTCAAAGCCGGAACTTTGTTCAAAACGGCGTGGGCAATAAGATGCGGATAATAAGGGTCGTTATCATGGACATTGTAGTTCTCATAGGAAGCGCGAAAAGTCGCGAGATTGAAAATGTCGAACCATGCCTCAAAATAGGGTCCCACTTTCACAGGGTCTTTTCCCTTGCCGGCAAGATAATATTCGGCCTTCGTCATCGTCGAACTGAATGCGGAATAATACTTCCAGCGGTCGATATCGTAGTAACTGTCGAAATAACCCGGAATGAAATTGTTGTCAGTTTTCCGGTATTCGCCTCTGTATTTGAGGAAAAGCAGTTTTCCTGAAATTCCCACCGACTGACCGCTCAACCCCTCGTCCGATATGTTGCCGTAATCCGTGTAGGTGCTGCCCGGCTGCATCTTTGCCCAGTCGGCAAAAACAGTGGCGTTGAAAATTCTGTAAGTGAGAAGAGGCAGTTCCGCGTCCGCTCCAACAACGGTCACAGCGTCGTTTTTCGTCTTGCTATTCGAATCGGGATCGACATCCGTTCCTGCGGACGCGCCCAGTTTGAGATTTTTCACAACGGGAATTCCCGTGAAAAGCAACGGACGGAAATAAAATCTCCCCGCGAGAATTTCCCGCCACCTCAAATCGCCGACCATGCCTTCCATACCCCATTTTCCCCTGTCAAGGTCAAATTCGAGGCCGATTTTTCGCATATTCGGATACTGCGCCATGTTCGTGTAGCCGTTTACAATCATTCCGTGCCCTATTGTGACAGGTTTCCGAAATCTCCCGATAAGAAAATAAAACGGGTCGCGGTGTTTCACACCCCATCTGATATAATCGATTTTCGAATACAAATCGCTCCAGTCGTCCCATTCATCTTTCAAAATCTGATTGTTTTCGTCAAAATGAACGACAAGTTCCAGACCTATTCCCAATTTTCCCAGCGATATTTCCGGATACATGCTAAACTCGTAATAGACTTTCGTTTCTCCCGTCTTGGGGTCGGTGAGAGCGACTGCGCCTACGGAACCGTTAAAATTCACCTTGCCCGCAGTTTTCGGAGACGGCTTTTTCTTTTCGGGCGAAGGTATTGGCTGTTCAAACGCGCCTTCCACCGGCGCGCCCACCTCAGCCTCTTTTACTTCTTTTTTCTTCCCAGCTTCCGGTTTCGCCGCTTTTTTCGCTTCGGGTTTTTTCCCCGCTTTAGGCGGCAGAGCGGCTTCGCCTGGAGCGACACTCGTCATCATGCCTTTTTCCACAAAAACTTCTTCCCCGAGTCCTGACCTGTCCATAACGCCGACAATGCCGTCAGAGACATAAACCTCGGTTCTTTTGTCTTCGGAAACGCTTACATCGAATTTCGTCCCTCTCACGGCGCAGACAGCCGCGGGAGTGTAAACCCTGAATTTCTGCGACGGAGCGAGCTTTTGCACTTTGGCGGAAAGTTCTCCGAGCCACAAATCCAGTTCTTTCAGATTTTCCTCGTTTTTCTCAATCGAAAAAATGGAATTGCCTGAAATCTTCACAGTATGCCCTGCCGCGAAACTCAAAGTAACCTCGGCACCAATCTCCGTCGTTATGGAATCTCCCGCCCTGACAACGGTTTGCGGCGCGGCTTTTTTCCAGATACCCTGAGAACTTAAAAAAGCGCTTCCCGTAACATCCGTGATAATCGCTTCCTGCGCGCAAACGGACGCGGCAAACACAAAAATCCAAAAAATCCGTTTCATAGTTTAATTCCCCCTCACTATCTGTCAGTATTTTTAATTTTAACTTTCTCCCCTCTTTTTTTCAAGACTCAGGAAATTTTTTTTGATAAAATCATATTCTTCCAATTTGCTTTTAATTTCGTTCCTGCGTCGCAAAAGCAAAATCCTTCTGTTGACCTCCCAAATTTCCGGCAGGAATCCCCATTCTCAGCAGTTCCCTGTTCGTGTGAAAAATCTTTTTAAACCTCACACTCGTCAGATATTCGAAAAGTTTTCTTTTTTGCTTAACTTCCCGCGAAAGCAGACTGGCGACAAGAAGGATAACCTCAACGGGAAGTCCGTCGGCAAGAACAGACCAGTTTTTCCCGCCTTTCTCGATATCAGATACAATTTTCCGCACGATTCGGAAGTCCGAAAGCATTGCGGATTCTTCCTTTTTTGTAAAAGCCAGGCGGCGGCAAATTCTCTCCCTGATTTTTCGCGGAAGATTCCCCGCGATGACAAGCGTATAGTAAAGCGGTGTGTTAAAATCGCGCGGAAGATATATGTAAAATTCAAACCAGGTTTTCTGCGCATCCGCCAGACGCCCAAAATCGGCTTTTTTAAGGCCCGGCATTATGTCTTTCAGCGCACCGAGACTCAAGAGTTTGCGGACGGGTTTTACGACATCGGCTTCCCTTAAAATAAGAAAAAATTCCCGCTTTAACCTGAAAGGCGAAATTTTCGAAAGAGCGCCCTCTGCAACGGCCGATTTCAATTGCTGTCGCGTCGATGCTTCAATCGCGAACCCGAATCTCGAGGCAAACCTCACCGCTCTCAAAATTCTTGTCGGGTCGTCAAGAAAACTTTTGCTGTGAAAAACCCTGATAATGCCTTTTTTCAAATCGTTTACGCACAGACGGCAGAGAACTTCTCCAAGATTTTCCCTGTTAAGCGAAATGTATATCGCGTTGATTGTGAAATCGCGGCGGAAAACATCTTCGCGCAAACTTCCGGGAGAAACCTCAGGAAGCGCACCGGAGAAAGGATAGGTTTCCTTTCGAGCCTGTGCGAAATCGACTGAAAAACCTCCGAAATCGACCTTTGCCGTGCGAAATTTTCTGCTTACCGCAAGTTTCCCACCGAACTTTTCGGCGAGATGACGCGCGAAGTCGAGAACATCGCCTTCGACAACGCAGTCGATATCGGTGTTTTCCCGCGAAAGAATAATGTCCCTCGCGAAACCGCCGACAAGATACGCCTTTCTGCCGAGGCGGCCGGCTAATTCGGAAATTCCCTCAAGAACATTTCGCTCTCTTCGCGTAAAAACAGAAAGATTTTTAACGGATATTTTTTTCATTGAACCAAGCGGCGCGCTTCAGCCGGATATTTCCTTCCAGGCATTTACCGGACATTTCTCCCCGGCTTTGGCAAGTTGAGCGGCATCGGCGACTTTATCCCGCAAAATAACGGGAAGATTCTCTTTCATTTCGGCAATGCCGTCGGGATTGAATCTCGGACTAACACATATCCCGCAGGCAAAACAACCGTTTTTGCAGTATTGCCTCACCTCTGTTTTCCCATGATTCGAACAAGCGACGAAAAAACGCTGTTTTGCAGGGATGAGTTCTATTATTTTCTGCGGACAAACTTCGACGCAGAGCCCGCAGCCCGTGCATTTCGACGAATCCACAACCGCAACGCCGTCCTTTATGAAAATGGCATTGAACGGGCAGACCCGCACGCAATCACCGAAGCCGAGACATCCCCATTCGCAGACAAGCGGACCAGAATAAACAAGCCGAGCAGCCGAACAGGAGGAAATTCCCGAATATTCAAACTTTTTTTTCGAACCGCCGGCGCACTTCACAACGGCTACAACCTTGTCCACTTTCCCTGATTTCGAAAGAAGTTTGCCGATTAACTCCGCCGCGGCGGCACCGCCAGGGGCGCACCGCCCGAGAGGCGCATCCTCGTAAACAAGCGCTTTCGCATATGCATGGCAGGAAGCGTAACCGCAGGCGCCGCAGTTGAGACCTGGAAGAATTTTCTCGACCACATCCACTTTCGGGTCGGCTTTGGTTCTTAGAAGAAAATACGAAATCGCGAGAAAAAGAGAAAAGATTCCGCCGTAAATCGCGAGAAAAAGCGGAGCGAAAACGATCTCGTTCACCCAACACCCCAAAAAACTTCCACGTTGAAACTGCCGCTTAAACCATACGCACATTTCAGGGCGCTGTTCATCTCATCATTCCCGAAAAACCCATAAAAACGAGGGCGAGACATCCAGCGATAATCAGAGCGATTCCCGCCCCGTTAAACGGTTTCGGAATATCCGCGGCATTCAGACGTTCGCGGATTCCCGCCATTATGAAAAGTGCGAGAAGAAATCCGCTGCCGGCACCAAAAGCGAAAACCAGACCTTCGAGAAAGCTGTAATCTCTTATAACCATAAAAAGGGTCATTCCGAGAATAGCGCAGTTTGTGGTGATAAGCGGAAGATATATTCCAAGACCGCTATAAAGCGGAGGAACATATTTTCTCAAAAACATCTCTACGAACTGAACGCTGCTGGCGATTACAAGAATAAACGCGACATATTCGAGATACTGAACCTTGTAAGGAACAAGAATTTTGTGATAAACAGGCCAGGTCGTCGCCGCGGCAATCATCATCACAAAAATCACGGCGAGACCCATCCCCATGGCTTTTTTTAAATCAGTCGAAACTCCCAGAAACGGGCAAATCCCGAGAAAATACGAAAGAACAAAATTATTGACAATCGCCGCGCCTATAAAAATGAGAACATAATTCACCCCGCCCCCTGCATCTTTTGTCGAAAATTTCTACTATCCAATTGCTTCATATCTTGGCTCTTAATATACAATTTATGCATACGCTTAAGGAGCGGGGTTCATTTCTTATCCAGAACGCTTCTGTGAATTCCGACCAGAACTCCAAGCGTGATAAACGCTCCGGCTGGAAGAATCATCACAAGAAACTTCGGGAACCATCCCGGCAAAACCGGAACTCCGAAAATCGTCCCCATTCCGAAAATCTCCCGGATGCTTCCCATCGCCAAAAGCGTCAGAGTAAAACCAACACCCATTCCAAGCGCGTCAAGAATCGAAGCCCAAAGCCCATGCTTTGAAGCAAACGCCTCGGCTCTTCCAAGTATTATGCAGTTTACGACGATCAAGGGAATAAACGGTCCGAGAGATTTACTGAGATGCGGGAAATTCGCCCTCAAAAAAATATCGACAATCGTCACAAAAGTGGCAATGACAACGATAAAAGACGCGATTCTGACCTGTTCGGGAACCGCTTTTCTTATAATCGAGACAATCGCGTTGCTGAAAAAAAGCACAAAAATCACGCTCAATCCCATTGTGAGCGCGTTCGCCGCGTTCGTTGTGACAGCCAGAGTCGGACACATCCCGAGCAAAAAATACAAAATCGGATTTTGCTTAAAAAGCCCTTTCGCGAAATTTTTCATTTTTTCAGAAGTCTTTTCATCTGCGCGAACTTCCCGTTTATTATCTTACAGACCGCCTTCGAGGAAATCGTCGCGCCCGTCACCGCCGAAATTTCGTTTTTCTTCACGGCACTCTTCACGGCGGTAAACGGAGGGCGCCTGCTCTTGAACTGCCTCAGAAACTTTTCCTTCGCCACTTCGGCGCCGAGACCTGGAGTATCAAGGGTTTTCAAAACGACGATTCCCGCGATTTTGTCGAAATTCTTCGGAACGCCGATAACCATCGAAATTTCATCCTGAAACCCCATTCCCTTCGCTTCAAAAGCGTAACCATTGGATCCAGCGACAAAATATTCGACTCCTTTTACCTTCTCCTCCTTGATGTCGCAACCCGGAAAAATTCGCTGGACTGCCTCAATTTTCGCCTTCTTTTCGGCTCTTCTTATTTTATCGACGGAATTGTGCCAGACAAGAGACAGCAGAAAACCGCTGACCCAGCTTATCAAAATCAGAAAAAATACGATTCTCAAAAATTTTTTCATACTTCTCCGAAAGCCTTTGGCTCGCCAATGCGCTCAAGAAGAGGGGCAAAAGCGTTCATCAGAAGAATCGAAAACATAACGCCTTCAGGATAGCCGCCGAAATGTCTTATGACAAGCGTAAAAATTCCGCAGCCGATTCCGAAAAGAACCCTCCCCTTTTTATTAGCCGGGGCGGTGACAGGATCGGTCGCCATAAAGAAAGCGCCGAGCATCAAGCCGCCGGCAAAAATGTGGAAAACAGGGCTGCCCGAGGACCTGTCAAAAAAATAGTAAACCGCTGAGAGGACAAAAACGGTCAGAATGTAGGCAAGTGGAATTCTCGCGTCAATCGTCCTTCTGACAATCAGATAAATCCCGCCTATAATCAGAAGCAGAGCCGAAGTTTCGCCTATAGACCCTGGAATGTTTCCGAAAAAGAGTTTTCCTGTCTCCCAGATTGTGTGATGAAACTTCCAGTCGCCGAGAGGCGTCGCCGTTGTCGTGGCGTCAAGAGGCGAAATCCAGCTGGTCATCGCCACGGGAAAAGAAGCCATAAGAAATGCCCTGCCCAGAAGAGCGGGATTAAAAACATTGTAGCCGAGACCGCCAAAAAACTGCTTTCCAAAAACAATGCCGAAAGAAATTCCCGCGGCCACATAAACCAACGGAATTTTCGGCGGAAGAACCATAGCGAAAAGAACGCCCGAAACCACAGCGCTAAAATCGTTTTCAAATTTTCTTTTCCTTATTTTCAGAAAAAGCCACTCGCTGAAACAGGCGAAAAAAACCGAAACGGCATAAACCTTCAAAACAGGGGACCCCCACAGATAAACGGAAAACGCGAACGCAGGCAACAGAGCGATAAGCACATCACGCATCATAACGCTCACCGAAACAGGCGAGACAATATGCGGCGAAATCTCTACTTTAAATTTAAATCTTCTTGCCTCTTCTTCCATATCAACAGATACGCCCCCAAAACTACGCCTATAATAGCAATATTCTGCATTGCCGTTAAATTAAGAAACCCCTTCACTGTGTCACCCCTGAAAAATTCAAGGGAAAAACGAATCAGCGAATAACCGAGAACATAAAACGCGAAAATAACGCCAGAGCGGTTTTTGTTTTTTTCGCTTTTCGCCTTTGAAAAAAGAAACAGAAAAAGCAAAAAATCAAGAGCGCATTCCATCAACTGCGTCGGGATTATTTTAATGCCGCGGGGAGCCAGCGAGTGAGGATTTGTGAATCTCACGCCGATAAACCATGCGGTGGGTTTTCCATAGCAACAGCCGGCAAGAAAACAGCCAATGCGCCCTATGGACTGCCCAAGCGCGAAGGCGGGGGAAAAAATATCGAGAATTCTCAAAAAGCGGATTTTGAGTTTCTTCGAATAAAAAAAAAGAGCGGCTACTCCTCCGGAAAACGCGCCATAAATCGCAAGACCGCCCTGCCAGATATAAAAAAAAGAAATCGGATCGCTTTTTAGACTCTCAAAATCCCAGAAGAGAAAATAAAAAACTCTCGCCCCGACAATCGCCCACAAAACGGAGAAAAAAACAACATCTTCCAGTTTTTTCTTCGGTATTTCGCCCGCGCTCAGGCGGCGAATGACGGCCCAACCGGCGACAATAGCCAGAAAAACCATCACGCCATACGAGTGGACGCAGATTTTTCCCACACAGAAAAGATTCGGAAACATTAAAGCACCGTTCTGACTTTTCCCTCAATCATCTGCTTCGGGACGGCCTCTATAATATGCGAAACAAGTTTCCCGTCTTTGAAAATTCCGAGAAAAGGGATACTCATAATGTTGTATTTTGCTGCAATCGCAGGCGCTTCGTCCACATTGAGTTTGCAGACCTTGAGTTTTCCCTCGTATTGCTCGGCGATTTCCTCAACGGCGGGAGAAATCATCAGGCAGGGAGCGCACCAGTCGGCATAAAAATCCACAAGGACCGGAACTTCATCGCCAAAATTTTCCTGACTCAAAATCACCATTTTCCTTCCTCCTATCCAAACTCTTTTCTGTCTTCAAAAGCCTCTTTCAACGTATGGGGATTCACATAGACGATTTCCGTGCCTTCGCTCAAACCATGTGCCGGCTGAGTGACGGCGATTTCCGGAAATTCGCGTTTTATTTCGTTAAAAATGTATCTCGCGGTGGCTATGCCTTTTCTGTTGAGGTTTGTCGCCAGAATAATTTCTTTTATTTTGCCCGACGATAGACGCTTCATCAGCGAATTTATTCTCAAATCCGACGGGGAAATTTTGTTGAGCGGGTCGATCCTGCCGCCGAGAATGTGATATTTTCCGTTAAAGCCCGCATCCTCCACGGCATAAACATCGAAAGGCTCCTCAACAACGCAGACAACGCCCGAATCACGGGAAGAATCCGAACAAATTTCGCAAACTTCTTCATTCGAATAATTGCCGCAAATTCTGCAGACTTTTATTTCAGTCGAAGCCGCGCTTATGTCTTTCAGAATTTCCGACCTTTTTTCCCGGGGCAACCGAACAAAATCGACCGCCATTTTTTCCGCCGACCGCGGCGTGACAGATGGAAGAGCATAAAAAGCGTCTTTCAGTTTTTCGAGATACTTCGGGAAACTACTCATCGACGGGACCTTCAAGCCCACCGCCGACAATGCCTTCCATTTTGGTAATTATTGGTTCATCTATTTCCAACTGGCGGGCAGTGGTTTTAAGTTTAGGCTTCTGATTAGACGATTTTTTAGCGCCGGAAATCTCGACTTCCAGCGACTTTTTTATCCCGTTTTTTCTCAAAATATTCTCTATTTCCTCGAGGCTCACCATAACTCTTTTCGCCTGAACCTCGTATTCGGCCGAAAACTCGCAGTAAATTCTGTTCGCGCGCATTTCGAAACGAACCGCTTTTTCAATTATCTTTCCAATAGCCGGCATTTCTTTTTTCAGTATCCGCGCGACTTCTGATATTTCTACGACAGGACGGGAAACTTCCCTTTTCTGTATCTTGCTCTCCGGCGAGGCAACGGATTCTTCCCCCGGGGGAGACTCTCTTAAAAATTCATCAATCGATATAAAGTCGGACGAAATTTTATACAATCCCGTCTCGAAAGTTATCCGCGGCAGTTCCGACCACTTCATCGCGGCTTCCGTTTTGCCGAGCAAATCCAGCATCCAAAAGAGCCGGTCGGCCTTTATTTTTTCGAAGCCCTGCGGATTTTGCCCAGCCACTTTCAGAGCGAGAATATTTCTGAGTTTTACGATTATCTGCTGGCAAAACTGCGTGAGGCTGTAACCCGCTCTGTAGACATCGTCAACAATGCGGAAAACTTTCCCGATGTCTTTTTCGGCAATCGCAACTGCGATTTCGTCAACCTTTTTCGATTCCACGAGACCGAGAATAAATTCCACTTCTTCACGCGTTATTTTTCCCGAGGCGGAAGATATAACCTGTTCCAAAACGCTTTCGGCATCCCGCACCGAACCTGACGCTTCGGAACAGATAATTTCAAGAGCATCATCCGTTATTCCGGCTTTTTCGGAGGCCGCTATTTTCCGCAGGCAGTCCTTTATCGCGTCATCGGCGACAAGACGGAATCTGAAATGCTGGCATCTCGAAAGAATTGTCAGGGGAAGTTTCTCCGGCTGGGTCGTCGCCAGCACAAAAACGATATATGGAGGTGGTTCTTCAAGCGTTTTAAGAAGCGCATTGAACGCGTCCTGCGTAATCTGATGAGCTTCGTCTACAATATAAACCTTGAATTTCGCCGAGGCGGGAGCAAACGAAGCGTTTTCGCGAAGTTCCCTGATTTGCTCGATGCCGCGGTTGCTGGCGGCGTCTATTTCAATCACATCGAGAGAACTGCCGCTTGAAATCTGCCGGCAGGACGAGCATTTGTTGCAGGGTTCTTTCGAAGGATATTTTTCGCAGTTTATCGTTTTTGCGAGAATTCTCGCGGTGGTGGTCTTGCCGACGCCCCGGGGTCCTGAAAACAGATAGGCGTGAGCTATTTTGCCCTGCGCAATCGCGTTTTTCAGGGTGACCGTAACCTGCCCCTGACCGACAATCTCATCGAACCTCTGCGGGCGGTACTTTCTGGCAATTACAATATGCGACATAAAACTGCTTCCCGTCGCAAAACGGGAAAAACTCCTTTTTCATCCCTGACAATCCGGGAATGTAATTAAATTTTAGATTAAATAAAAATACCTGTCAATTTTTTTGGGGGATTTTTTTTGATATACTATAATATGAGCAGATTTATGGCGACAAAAGAAGGAAGAAGACGGAGG
>JAGHAK010000146.1 GCA_021161565.1 Elusimicrobiota bacterium
ATATTGCAAAAAGGGCGGGGTTAACCCCCCGCTTTATCGGGGTCATGAAGGACAGATTTTTCTAATGAAAAATCTGGGTTAAATCTGTTCTCTGCAAATAGGAATGAAGAAAAAGAAAGCCGGCGATATCGGCTGGAGGTGTCAATGCGAGGAAATATTTCGGAAATGCTGGCGGCTTATTTTGCCGCGCTGTCCCATCCGACGAGAATCGAGATTCTGGGGCTTCTGAAAAACGGAAGAGAACTCTGCACCTGCGACATTATGAAGAAACTCAAAAAATGCCAGTCGAACATATCCCGTCATCTCGAGCCCCTCAAAAGAGCAGGAATTGTCGTGGCGAGAAACGAAGCGACAAGAACTTATTACAGGATAAAAGACGGGGATGTTTTCAAAATCGCCGATACGGCGATGGGCATACTTTACAGGCATATGAAAGAAAATCACAAAATGCTGAAAAGACTTACTACTAAGGGCAGGAAATCAATTCGGAATTTTTTATTGGGAAACTCGCTAAAGTGAAATTTCTGGCCCACTGCTCGTTCCCTAACGCCGAAGGCATCAAACACATTATGAAATCAAAAGTGATTGTCGGAGAAAACGCCGAAATGTCTTATGTCGAAGAACACTATCATTCTCAAAACGGCAGAATTTTCGTCTATCCGTATTCGAGAGGCGAAATAAAGAAAGGAGGAAAATTCTTCGAGGAATTCAAATTGTCGAAAGGAAGAGTCGGAAAACTCAAAATAGATTACGAAGTGAAGCAGGGAGAAAATAGTTCCTGCGGACTTCTCGCGAAAATCTACGGTAAAAGCGACGATAAAATAGAAGTCAGGGAATCCCTTTACCTAAACGGTTCTTACGCCTCCGGCACCGCAAAAAGCAGAATCGTTCTTGCAGATAACGCCTTCTGCAATGTTCTGGGCGAGATAACTGGAAACGCTCCTTATGCGAGGGGGCTCACGGAAAACGAAGCCGTGAATTTTATCGTTAACGGACTACTTAAATGATAACTCTGACTGCGGCTGTTTTTTTTGTGCTGTCTTTTGTCTTTTCGATGCTCGGAATGGGCGGCGGGCAAATTTACATTCCCGTTCTCTACTGGCTCGGGTTCGATTTCAAACTCGAGGCGATTCCGCTGGGGCTTCTGCTTAATTTCTGCGTTCAGATTTCATCGAGCGTCACCTATGTAAGAAAAAAAATGGTCGATTTCAGGACGGCTGTGCCGTTTGCCGCAGTGATGTTCGTTTTCACGCCTCTGGGCGCTCTTTTCAGTTTTTACATTCCAACAAAACCGGTGATTTTCCTTTTTGCGCTGTTTACTTTTTTCGCGTCTCTTTTCGCTCTTTCGGGATATAAACCGACAAAAAAAATCGAGGGGAAAAAGAAATTGTTTCTTGTTATTTCCGTCGCGGCGGTTCTCGGTTTTCTCGTCGGTCTGATTGGCAGGGGAGGAGGGTCTTTTATCGTTCCGACTCTTCTTCTGATAGGCATTCCTGCAAAAACCTGCGCGGCGACCTCGTCCTTCATCGTGTTTTTCTCGTCGGGAATAGGTTTTATCTCGCACATTTTCAAATCGAAACTCGACCTTTATCTGACTTCCTCAAGCGTTATTGCCGTGATTGCCGGATCGCAGGCGGGTTCGAGATTTATGGCCGCGCGCATAAATCACAGGGTTCTGAAAAAAATTTTTGGCGTTGTTCTGATGATTGTGGCGCTTTCTCTTTTCGCCGGCATTTTCAAATAAAAACCAAAACGCGTTTTTGTCAAGGACGCTTGCCCTGTGGCAATTTTTCTACCGGTTTTTGAAAACCGTCACGAGCCGCTTGCCGGGCAGTTCCTTAAAAGAAGCCGCCTGGCGCAAATATGTTAAAAGCAGGCTTTCATCCTCGACGATTGTCCCCGAAACCGCGTCGATTCCATAGTCAAACAACACAGGAGAAAGAGGAACCGATGGACCAAGCATAATCTTATAGGCGTCTTTCTTTATGTTTGAAATGATATTTTCAAAAGTATGATTGATTAAGGACGTTCCTGTAATTGCCACAACATCTGCCTCTGGCAAAAGACGATATTCCTCTTCCGCAGGGAAAACCCCTTCCTGCGGATTTGTGTCGAAAACGAACAATTTTTTTGCCGATTTTTTTAATTTTCCTACAAACGGAAAATTTCCGATGACCGCGACGGTCTTCCCCCTGCCCTTATCTTCCAGAATTTCGGCGGCGTTTACATCAGTGAGTTTTTCTTCCGCAATTTCAGGAATCGCAGAATTCAAGGCGGCCATTCCTATGGATGCTTCAAGAATTTTTTCCGACAAAAGAAATTTCGCCAGTTCATTGGCTCTCATCCCTTTAAACTTTCCGGCGTTTTTAATTCTTTCGTGCCTGACGCCGCAGAAAATTTTCATCGTCGTTGCGATTCCGCATCTTCTGCTCAAAACCGCAGTGTCGAAATAACCAACAAAAACTTCTCTGACCTTTACATCTTCGCAGGTTTCGATTAAATCGACTAAAACTTTCACGGGAATCAGAACCGCAGAGTCATTGACAGATTTTTGTAAACGACACTCAAACAGATAAACGCTTTCAGAGCGCAGGATTTCTTCGCCCCTTCGCAGACAATCCCTTTAAGCGGCTCTTCCGTAAGCGACATTATATCCTTTATCTCTTTTAAACTTTTGCCTTTGTAATAAGCGAGGCCAGCCGCAAGAGACGGCGCCGCTTTGTTCGCCAGACCGCAAATGTTTGAAATCCTACCTTTTTTCTGTGTCAGATAAATCTGCGTTAGAATTGAAAAAAGAACAGCAGGTAAAACTTTTTTTCCCACTTTCTTATAAATTTCATAAAAAGGCAGTGAAATAAAAATCCCCTGATTGCCGGAACCTGTAATTGTCTGGATTTCGACTGCCTCGCCTTCCATTCTTTTCTCGACAAGGCCCTCGACGGCGGCAAGGGAATTGCGGAACTTGAATTTTTCGAAAAGTTTTCCCTGTTTTACGATGAATTGCTCCGCAAGGTGCTCGAGATTTTTATTCCTTTTGCTGACAATACCCGATATTTCGCCCAGATTCTTAATTCTGCGGCGCGGTTTTTCCGAGGCTTTGAAGATAACTTTTCCGTTTATCCATATTTTTTTTATTCTGTCGTGCTCGTTCTCGATCAGAACGCGCGAGGTGTTTTTCCCCGAAAATATTTGAGCGTCGACAAAAATTCCTCCGGAAGACACTTCTTCCGTTCTAAGCCATTTCTCCCGTCTCATTAAAGAGAAAACCGCTTTCTTCTTTTTCGAATCTATCGTCGAAAACGGATTAAACGAATCCGCCGAAGCAAACAAGCCGCCCGCCGCGGCAGCCGCTACGCCCTTCCTTTTCAAAACGGGCACTTTAACGGTCGAAGCGTTTCTTAAAACTTCCGACGATACCCCGAGGCGCGCTTTCAGACTCCCGAAATCCGGTTCCCCGAAATTATCGCGAAAGAATTTTACCGCGTTGGAAAAAGCAAACGCAATGCTCGCCGGCTCCGTGCACCCGACCACGCCCTTTATCTCGCCCCTAATAATATCTTCTATTTCCATTTCGCCCCCTAATTTTTCGCGAAGTTCAGAACAATCCCCTTGTTTAGATAACCGTCATGAAGAACATTTCCCAAAAATCTTCCAATTTTTCTGAAGCCAACTTTTTCTATCTCATCGGAAATCGCATTCTCATCCAGAGCCGCGAGATTCCAGAGAGGGAAATCGTTTTTATTGTGTTTCGGGTAAACAGAGAGAAATCCACTTTCTTTGAGAATCCTGAAACTCTCTACATAAACTTTTTTCCGATCTGCCGAATTCAGATAATGCAAAACATCATAAAGCAAAACGGCATCGGCAACGCCATCGGGAAGAGGAATTTGAAGGTTTTTCATCTCTATTGTC
>JAGHAK010000055.1 GCA_021161565.1 Elusimicrobiota bacterium
CTATCGCTCGAAATGACAAGGGAAATAAAAAATGGAAAAATCAAAATAAAAAATGACAAATAAAAAGTTAAAAAGGGGAAAGAATCCCCTACTTAATCTCCCCTGCCTTTGGCGGGGGAGAAAGAGAAGGGGGATTTTCCCTTATCAACTTGCCTGCCCGCTTCTTTGCCTGTCTGCCGTGCCAACGGCACAGGCAGGCTTCGGCAGGCGGGTTAGATTATCAGCTTTTTAACTAAAAAAAGGGGGGGTGAATGTCGGTTAACAAAGTTGTTGCGATAACAGGAGAACCCAATTCGGGAAAAACGCAGTTGTGCGAAGCAATTGCCCATAAGACGGGAGTCACGACACGCCTCAATCTTGTGGACAAAGGACAGAGCATTTTCGACAGCCAGCCGGACGAAAAAGAGAGAGGAATTTCAATAGATCTTTCCGTCGGTTTTTTCGAAAAGGAGGAATGCCGAATAAATCTGATAGACACTCCGGGCTACGCGGATTTTATAGGCGAAGTCATAGCGGGAGTTTGGGCTTCCGACATCGTTTTGATCGTTGTCGACGCCGCTTCCCCCATAACTTTCGCGTCCAAAAAAATATTCGGCATTGCGGCTAAATACGAAAAGCCGGTGGCGTTTTACATTAACGGAATAAAAAAACCGTCCGCCGATTATGACGCGCGGCTGGATGAGATAAAAAAGAAAATCACGATAAATGTGGCGCCGATTTTTGTTATGGCATCGAGCGAAATCATAAATGTCTTCGATACGGATTCCGAAACTCCCTACAGGGAAAGCCTGATAGAAACAATCGCCTCGTCGGACGACAGCCTTCTTGAAAAATATCTTTCGCAGGGAAGTCTTTCGCCTGGTGAATTGAAGGGCGCGCTAAAAAACGGAATAAAGACCTCGAAAATAGTTCCGGTTCTCTGCGGCGATGCCGTCGAGGAATTGGGCATTGAAAACCTGATTGATTTTCTCGCGGAGTTTATTCCTGGAACATCGGCGTCCCCGTCCGGTAAGGGTGTCGCTCAGGTTTTCAAAATTTCCTCTCAGGGACACATAGGGGAAATCGCTCTTGCCAAAGTTGTGGAAGGAACAATCAAACAGGGTTCGGACATCCACAATCTGAACAAAGGCACTTCAGGCAGGGTGACTCAGATTGTCAAACTTTTCGGAATGACCAGGCATCAGGTCCAGCAGGCGTCCGCGGGCGATATAGTCGGCTTCGTCAAACTGAAGGATGTTTCCGCCGGCGACACGATTTCCGAAGATAAAAGCAAGCAACCTCTGAAATTCGCCGAATTCCCGCAGCCTGTTTATTCGGTCGCCGTCAAGCCGAAGAACAAAGGAGAGGAGGAAAAAGTCGCCACTTCTCTGGCGTCGATAAGAAGGGAAAATCCGATTGTCAATTTCGGTTTCAACGCCGAAACAAAGGAGATGGTTCTGGCTGGAATGGGAAACATCCAGCTTGATGTTTTCGCCAAGAGAATCATTTCGAATTTCAATGCCGAGATAGTTCTTTCCCCTCCGAGGATTCCCTATAAGGAAACGATAACGGCGAAGACGGAAGCCGAGGGGAAATACAAAAAGCAGACCGGCGGCCACGGGCAGTACGGTCATTGTTTTATACGGTTCGAACCTCTGGAGAGGGGCAAGGGTTTTGAATTTGTCAATCAGATAGTCGGCGGAGCGATTCCGTCTAATTACATTCCCGCGATTGAAAAAGGTCTGATAAATTCTATGGAAAAAGGCGTTATCGCAGGCTACCCCGTTGTGGATGTGCGCGCGACGCTTTACGACGGAAGTTTTCACGAAGTCGATTCTTCGAATCTCGCTTTTGAAATAGCCGCATCCTTCGCGCTGAAAAAAGCCGTCACTTCGGCAAAACCTATTGTTCTGGAGCCGATTATGGAACTCGAAATTTCGTTTCCCGAAGAATTTATGGGTTCGATTTCCGGGGATATAACTTCCCGCAGGGGAAGAATCGTCACTTTCGACAAGGATGGCGACACGCAAATAATAAAAGCGCTGGTTCCTCAGGCTGAAATTCTCGAATATGTCAATGATTTGAGGTCAATGACGAAAGGGCAGGGCGATTTCACCTGCCGTTTTTCGCATTATGAGCCTGCGCCCGCTAACATTATGAATGCGCTCGTAGAGAAATACAACAAAGAAATGGCGGAGGGAAGATGAAGACAAAAAAATGCAAAAATCAAAATTAAAAATGGAAAATGACAGATTAAAATGTAAAAAGTTTCTGTTTGCCTTTTCCTATGGGATAGGAAAATTTTGGATTTTGGATTGTCATTTTGAATTTTGCGGTTTGAATTTTGAATTTGAATTGGAAAAGTGATATGGTGACAAGGAAAACTTTCCGACTTATCAACTTGCCACTTTGGCATTTTTATTTATCGTTTACGGGAAGAGGAGGATAGATGAGCGGACATTCTAAGTGGGCTGGAATAAAACATAAGAAAGCGGCTGTTGACGCGAAAAAGGGAAAAATTTTTTCAAAGTTAATCAGAGAAATAACCGTTGCCGCGAAAGAGGGCGGCAGTGACCCCGAGAAAAACGCTAAACTGCGTCTCGTCATACAGAAGGCGAAGCAATTCAATATGCCGTCGGACAACATAAAAAGAGCGATTGAAAGAAGTTCGAAATCCGCGGAATCATACGAACGGGTTTACTACGAAGGTTACGGTCCTGGCGGAGTCGCGGTTATGGTCGAAGCGCAGACGGACAACAAAAACAGAACAACCTCGCAGATAAGAAGGATATTTTCATCTCATGGCGGCAATCTTGGCGAAGTGGGATGTGTCGGGTGGATGTTTAAAAAAAAGGGCTACATCCTTGTCGATAAAAGTTCTGACGAGGAGAAACTGATGGATACGAGCATTTCAGCAGGTGCGCAGGACATAAAGGATTCCGAGGATGGCTTTGAGGTTTTTACCGACCCTGAAAATTTCGAAAAAGTTCTGGAAGCGCTTAAAAGCGGCGGATTTCGGATTTTGTCGTCCGGCGTTTCCAACATTCCACAGACAACAGTGTCGCTTTCGGGCGCATCCGCGCAGAGCATGCTGAAACTGATGGAAGACCTTGAGAACAACGATGATGTTGTGGAAACAAGCGCCAATTTCGATATTTCATCCGAGGAGATGGAAAAATTTGCATCATCGATGTAAACGGAAGCCGGGAGTACCCCCCTATGACAAAGATTCAGATTATCGCTACGGTGGGTCCGGCGACGACAGGCAAAATAGGACAACTTGTCGAAGCCGGCGTCAACGGATTCAGAATAAACAGTTCCCACGGAAGTTTTGACTTTCATGCAAAGGCGGTAAGAAGCGTCAGGAAGATTACAAAAGAAGTTTTCATTGTTTATGATTTGAAAGGTCCTAAAATACGACTCGGAGACTTCAGGCCTGTTTTTCTCAAAGCGGGAATGAAAATCGTCCTTTCGACGGATTTTCCCAAAAACAGGGAAGGCGTCGCTGTCTCTTCCGGAAGATCTTCTGATATACCCGTTTCATTTGAAAATCTCCACAAATACGTGAAAAAAAATCACAGGCTTCTTATTGACGACGGCCTGATAGGTTTGAAAGTCGCCGGTGTCAGGGGAAAAAGAATTTTTTGCGAAGTTTTGTGGGGCGGGGTTCTTCGAAGCAGAAAGGGAATAAACCATCCCGACACTGTAATTGACTTTCCTTATACCGTTTCCGCCGATATACCAAGAATAAAATTCGCCATTGAAAATAATGTGGATTATGTCGCCGACTCTTTTGAGAGAAGCGCCGCTGATGTTGATGAACTGCGTGAAAGGCTGAAAGGGACAGGAATAAAAATAATTTCGAAAATCGAAAATCCGGAAGGGGTAGAAAATTTTGATGAGATACTAAAAAAAACCGATGCCGTGATGATTGCCCGCGGAGACCTCGGAGTTGAAATGGATGTGTGGGAAATTCCGGAACTTCAGAAGAAAATGATAGAAAAGTGCAACAAAGCGGAAAAACCCGTAATCACGGCGACACAGATGCTCGAGTCGATGATAGACGACCCCCGACCGAAGAGGTCGGATGTTTCCGACATCGCCAACGCAGTTTATGACGGCACAGACGCCGTAATGCTTTCCGCCGAGACTTCAATCGGAAACTTTCCCGTCCTTTGCGTCAGGGTGATGAGAAAAATTATTGAAGCGACTCTAAAGACTGCCAGATACAAAAGAAAGAAAAAGAAAATTGTCGGTTTAACCCATTTTTTTCAATAGAATTGAAAAAAATGCCTGCCACGTCCCGCTTTCGCGGGACTCCGCTTTGCGGGGTCCCTTGCGGGAAAAGGCCGCCCATTCAGGTTAAGAAAAATGATAAATATGTAA
>JAGHAK010000001.1 GCA_021161565.1 Elusimicrobiota bacterium
AAACAGAATAATCAATAATTATTTTATAAGCGGTCAGTTGAATGATTGTCCCATCACTTTGAAAAATCTCCACAGAATAGCGGATGTTTTCACGAAAACTCTGATGAGCGTTCACCACATACGGCTCGAATATCCTACTGGGCAGAAGCCAGAAAAAGCAAATGGTCAAAAGAGGTCGCCTCTTTCGGGTTAGTTTTTTCGCCAGGGTTTCCTTAAAAGGCGTTAGACGCGGAAAATTGCTTTCTTTCGCGAAAAAAGCGGCGGATTTTCTTTCCCTGAAAGGCGAAATAAACATTATCCTGGCGGGAGACAAGTATATCAGAAAACTAAATCAGAAGTTTTTAGGCAGAAGCGGAACAACCGATGTAATTTCTTTTTCGTTCGATGTCAAAGAAGTTGCGGGAAACAGGAAAATTGGCGAGGTTTATGTGAATGCCGTCAAAGCGAGGAAGTTTGCCGGCAATGCCCCCCGCGCCATTGAAAGAGAAATCGCATTTTTAATTGCCCACGGTCTTCTTCATCTTTCGGGGATGAATGACGCAACAGAGAAAGAGAGGGGAAAAATGCTTTCCGCAGGGCAATCGATTCTTAACCTGAATTATTCACACTGTGGGGATCTATAATGCAAACTGTCAGTGTGAATAATTCACCCTTCGGGCCGCCCCCGATTTTATCGGGGGCGGGGTTAACCCCGCCCTTTCTTACTAAAATTTTCATAGATATCGTTGTATTTTTGTATTTTGCTTCGGTTTTACGCAAAACCATATTTTTATTTATCAGAAAGGGCGGTCCCCGATTTTATCGGGGATGCATGAATAATGCAGGTTAAAAATTTTTTCGGATGATTTTAACGGCGACGCTGATTTTGCTTCTTGTCCTTTCAGCATTTTTCTCGTCCTTCGAGACGGCTCTCGCCACGCTCAACAAAGCGAAGCTGAAGGCAATTCTTAATTCCAGCGGTCTTTCGATTTTCAGGGACTGGCTTAGAAAACCCGCCCTGATTTTTTCCACGATTCTCATCGGCAACAATTTTGTGAATATCGCTTTCAGTTCCATTCTGTCTTTCTGGATTATCTCATTTTTTGTTTCCGCGGGATATTCCGACAATGTTTCGTCGCTTGCTGCAATGTTGGCAACTTCGTTTCTTGTTCTTTTGTTCGGGGAGATTATGCCGAAGAACATCGCCACGACTTATCCGCGCGAGGTGGCTCTCGCACTCGGCGGATTTATGAATTTTGTGAAAGTTTTGTTTCTGCCTGCCACAAAGGTAACCTCGGCTATTTCGAATAAAATACTCGGGCTTAAAACCCTTGAAGAGGAGATTTCCATAAACAGATCCGATATTGGCGAACTTTCTCACACTCTCGACCAGAAAGACGCTTTTCTTAAAATTATATCAAGGGTTTTGGCTCTCAGCAAAACGAGAATTTCGCGGATTATGACGCCGAGGAAAGATATTGTTGGCATTAATCTTGAAAAGGAATGGAATGAGATAAGAGATGTGATTATAGATTCGGGCATTTCCAGATTCCCCGCTTACTACCATGTTTTGGAAAATCTCGCGGGCGTTATTTACACGAGGGAAATTTGTGCGGCAGCGGTTGAAAGAGGCGCCGTGGATTTGAAAAGACACATTCGTCCGGCTTTTTTTATAGAGGAAAATGCCACCGCCCTCGAAACATACAGAAAACTGGTTGCCCGGCGCGTTCACATTGCCGTTGTGGTGGATGAAAAATCTACTATCAGGGGTATTGTGACTATGGAAGACCTTTTGGAAGAGATTTTCGGCTCGATTTTGGACGAATACGATTTGGTAAAATGATTGTTGTCTGTGTTGTTTTGTCCTTTGCGCTGATGATTTTTTTCGCCGGCACGGAGACGGCGATTTGCTCCCTGACAAGTTTCGAAAAAAAGGAGATAGCGCGAAAAGGCGGTCTTTCAGCCAAGGCTCTTTCAGGCTTTTTGAAAAATCCGCACAGGGTTCTTTCCTCCATCCTTATAGGCAACGCTCTTTCCATTGTTTTCGCCAGCGTATCTGTTCAGTTGCTTTCCGTCCGAATCGCCTATTCGCTCGGTTTATCCGCTGCCCAGGTCTCGGTTTATGCGAGCGCTGTCCTTTTTGTTTTTGTTGTTTTTTTCGGCGAAATCGTTCCGAAGACAACAGCGAGAAAAGCGCCCAAGAAATTTTGCGAGAGAACTTTGCCTTTTCTGAAATTTTTTAGTGCGATTCTCTATCCGCTTGCCGTTTCTTTTTATGCCGCCAGCAGATTTGCCGCTTCGCTGGCGGGAGTGAAACTTTCGAAATCGCTTCCAAGAACAAGTTCGCAGGAATTTGCCAGCGTGACTGAAATTGCGTTTCTCTCTGGCAAAATTTCGAAAGAGGAAAAGAGAATGATAAAGGGAATTTTGGAATTTCCCACCAAGGAAGTCCGGCAGGTTATGGTGCCTGAAGTCGAAATAGACGCGGTCGACATAAACTGGAGTCGCGAGAAAATCCTCGAGAAAATCGCCGCATTCAACCATTCGCGAATTCCCGTCTATTCGGGGTCGCTCGACAATATCGTCGGACTGCTTTATACAAAAGACATTCTGAGCGTTTTAAGTTTCGAGAATCTTTTGCTGATAAAGGATATTCTGCGTCCGCCGTCATTTGTCCCCGAGACGGCGCCCGTTTCTATGCTGCTTAGAAGTTTTATGAACGGCAGACAGCATCTTTCGATTGTCGTGGACGAATACGGCAAGGTCACGGGGCTCATAACGCTCGAAGATGTTCTCGAAGAAGTCACTGGAGACATCCTCGACGAATTTGACAGAGACATATCCTGCAGAAAATTTCCGGACGGGTCGTTTGTCGTTGCCGCATACGAAGATGTGGACAGAATAAACGAGAAACTTTCGATAAGTCTTCCCGCCGACCTTGCGGATTCGCTGGGCGGGCTTATTCTCGAAAAACTGAACTATCTGCCCAAAAAGGGTGAGAAAGTCAGTTTCGGAAAAGTGACTCTTGTCGTTGAAAGCGCAGACAGGCAGAGGATAAAAACTGTGAGGATCCGTGTCGAACAGTAAAACGAAATCGGTTGTTTTTGACAACCGCCGCTGGGTCGAAAACAAAAACAGAGTTATTCTTTTTACTGAGGCGTTCGGGAAAATTTCCGTCTATTTGACAGGTTACGGTAAACCGGTCAACCATTGGGGAGGTGTTTTCGAAGGGGGCAATATTCTCGATGTGGCGCTGCTAAAGCGCAGGCACGGCTATATTGTGTCGGGTTGGAGGAAAGTTTTTCTCGGCGATGATGGGGATTTTTTGCTGTTTCTGATAAGGCAGATTATTCTTGAGGCGACCTGCGAAGTTGTTCCGTTCGAAGAGCCGAACGGCAATCTTTTCAAATGGGCGGTTTGGGCGCTGAAAAACTGTTCCCTTTTTTCTGCGTGCGTCTATCTCTCGCGGCTTATTTATTCGGGAGGTTTTTTCGATTTTACGCATTCTGCGATTCTGCCGATTCTCAGGAAAAATTTCAGAGAATATCTTTCGGAAAAGAGCGAAGATGAAATTATTTCTTTGATGAGGTATCAGGTGAAATCTATTGAAAATTTTATAGGCAGGGAAATTAGGAGTTTTCGGATTTTTTCCGAGGAGTTTCCGAAAGCGAAACAAGTTTTCTGAACATTCGGGCGTTTTTCACGGCGAATCCCGACATTGTGTTGTCAAAGAAGACAAAATTTTTCTCTGCGCCGATTTTTTCAATTCTTTTTTTCCACATTTCAAGTTCTTTTCTGCTATAAAAAGAAGCATAGAGTTTTCTCGGACCGTGAAGTCGCGCGTATGAAAAATTTGCGGTTTTAACCAGGGATGTCGGAAATTTCCCGCCTGTGTCCGCCGCGCACAGCGCGATTTTTAACTTTTTGAGAATTCTGTAAAATTCGCCGGTAAACCATGTTGTATGTCTCGGTTCGATGGCAAGGGGAACGGGTGAAGCGGCTTCGATTTTTTTCAGAAAATCGGCGGTTTTTTTCTGCTCGAATTTCAGGGAAGGCGGCAGTTGTATTAAAATCGCTTTGAGTTTTTTCCCGAGCCCCGAGACGCTTTCAAAGAACCAGTCGACCAGATTATCCGAACTTTTGAGGCCGCCTCTGTGGGTGAAAAGACGGTTGAGTTTTGCGGTAAAAATGAAATTGACGGGAGTTATTTCCGCCCATTTTTCAAAGACGGATTTTTTGAAAATTCTGTAAAAACTGGAATTTATTTCGATGCAGCCGAATTCATCAGCATATTCTTTCAGGCGATTTTTTTTTGAGCCTTTGTATAGGATATTTTCGAAATCGTCGTAATTCCAGCCGGAAGTTCCGACAAAAAATTTCATTTTATTTTTGCGAGAATTTTCCGTATTTTTTCTTTCGTTTCTTAGAAGTATAACATCTTCCGTACACCCTAACACCTAAACGTCGGCCCCCTATCCCCTGTAACAACTCAA
>JAGHAK010000072.1 GCA_021161565.1 Elusimicrobiota bacterium
CGAGGTTTGAGTGGGGTCTGGTGAGCAAAATTCTGAAGCCGGATATGGCCTCCCGCGTTGGAATTTTAAAACTAAAGATTTCCAATGAATTCCATGCCCTGAAACTCAGCGATGAAATGCTGCGCTACATAGCGGAGGAATTCGAAGACAATATCAGGGAACTTGAAGGGGTGTTGAAAAAACTCAACATTTATTACCAGTTCAAAGGCAGGGAGATTTCGCTCGAAATGCTGAAGGAAGTCATTGCGGAGTTAAAGGGAGAAGATGTTTCGCCGCCGCCCAAGGAAAAGCCGGCGGCGCGAAAAACAATTCAGGCTCCTTCGAATCCCCTGCCGCAGACTCAGCGGTCAAAGGACGAAATTCCTCCTGCGCCGGAAGATTTTCCTCCGCCCCCTCCCGAGGCGCAGTGCCCTTACTGCGGAGGGGAATTGTCGTACATTGAAATGTATGACAGGTGGTACTGCTACGCATGCAAACGTTACGCTCCGCCGGATTTCGGCAAAGGCAAATTCGCGAAATTCGTGAAGAAGAAAAAAACGGCGAAAGACGATATCGAAAAATTGAAAGCGCTGGAGGAACTTAAAAAGATAGCCGGACCTCCCAAAAAAGACGAACCGATTAAGGTCATAAAGGATGAGGAATTATCTCCTGCGAAGGATGAGTCGAAGAAGCCGCCATCTGCGCCGGCGAAGCCGGTTTCCCCGGCAGCGAAACCCAAAATTACGAGAAAGATACAGTGCGCGATTTTCTATCCCGCCAAGAGAGAAAAAGACCTTGAGTTTGTGATAGATTATGTGAAAAAAACCGTTACGAAACATCATCTTCATGTCGATTTCGATTTTATCGTCCAGCAGGAATACAATCCGCGCAAAATCAATTACAGCGCTTTTCTTAATATTCTAAACACCGCGAAGATAAGGGTTGCTCTAGTGATAGGTCCCCCTGTGGGCGCGCCGGTTTCGGATGACGAATTTTACGAAACGCTCAACAGGATGTTCACCGACGCGGGTTTTTGTCTCGAATACATAGGCTTGAACGAAATCAGGCAGACATACGAATATCTTAATATTGTCCTGGATATCGCCAATTTCGGCAAGCAGAAATTGGGTTACAGGATTTTGAAGGAGGAATTCCATGGCGGTAATATCAAGAAAGGATAAACCACCTCTCATTCTCATTGTTGACAGCGACAAGGAAGTCGTGAAACTTCTGAGGGAGTATTTATCTGTGGAAAAATTTAGGGTGTCGGAAGCGTTCGACGGAATAAGGGGTGTTCTTCACGCTCTAAATGACAATCCTGATTTGATTATCACAGAGTTGAACCTTCCGCGTCTAAGCGGCTATGAACTGATAAAGAGGCTTCAGGTCGTCTCTAAAAGGACAGCGCAGATTCCTGTTTTGATTCTTTCATCAAAGGCTATTTCGCCGCAGGAGCAACAGGGTCTTGTAAACCTTGAGCCAAATGTGATAGAATTTGTACCCAAGCCGATAACCCATGGAGCGTTCATGGTTAAGATACACAAAATTCTTGGCACAGGGGTGAGCGAGAAGGAAGTTCTCTCGCGGCTGGAAAAACCGAGGCATTTGACGGATGGCGAAAAAAGTATTGGTGGTTGAAGACGACACCGAGACGCAGAAACTTATAGACTTTCTGCTTCGGCGGGACGGTTTTGAAGTCGTCGTGGCTGGCGACGGGGAAGCGGGCCTGCGCCTTGCCGCGGAGAAACCTGATCTTGTTATCGTCGATCTGATGCTGCCGAAGTTGAACGGTTTGGAAGTTATAGGCGGAATAAAGGATAATCCCGAAACTCAGAATATTCCGATTTTGATTTTGTCCGCTCTGGGTCAGGAATCTTATGTTTCGAAAGCGCTGAAAAAAGGCGCGGACGAATACATTGTAAAACCGTTTTCAACAGGCTATCTTGTGGCTGAAGTAAAAAGGCTTCTAAGGATAGGACCGGCGTATGGGGAGAAAGGTTGAAAAGTAGCGGGCGAATTTGGTAAGTGGTAAGTAGGTTGAAAGGTGAAAAGTGGAAGGTGAAAGGTGAAAAGAATAACTTATCGACTTTTTTAAAAGGGGAGGAAAAATGAGATTGGCAGAAAGAATGTCGCGGCTTGGAACTGAAACCGCGTTTGAAGTTCTGGCGAAGGCGAAGGCTCTCGAAGCGCAAGGCAGGGAGATTATCCATCTCGAAATCGGCGAGCCCGATTTCAATACGCCCGGAAACATTATCGAGAGGGCGAAAAAAGCGCTGGATGAAGGTTACACCCACTACGGGCCCTCGGCGGGTCTGCCTCCAGCAAGAGAGTCAATCGCGCGATACATTTCGGAAACGAGAAATATTCCTGTTTCTCCAGACGAAGTTGTCATCACGCCGGGCGCGAAACCGATAATGTTTTATGCGATTCTCGCACTTGTCGATGAGGGTGACGAAGTTATTTATCCTAACCCAGGATTTCCTATATATGAATCGATGATAAATTTTGTCGGGGGTGTTGCAAAACCCATTCCTCTGAGAGAGGAAAAGAAATTCAGTTTCGATGTCGATGAATTTGAGTCTCTTTTTACTCCGAAGACGAAACTCGTCATAATAAACACTCCGTCGAATCCCACTGGCGGCGTGACCCCAAAGGAAGACCTCGAAAAAATAGCCGAAATCATAAAGAAAAACGACTGTATGATTCTTTCTGATGAGGTGTACGACAGAATGATTTACGAAGGAGAACACCACTCGGTTGCCAGTTTCCCCGGAATGAAGGAAAGGACGATAATTCTGAACGGTTTTTCCAAAACATACGCGATGACCGGCTGGAGGCTTGGCTACGGGGTGATGCCTGCGGAACTCGCCGTCCAGATTACGCGGCTTCAGACCAATGCCACATCCTGCACCGCATCTTTCATGCAGATTGCCGGGATAGAGGCATTGGAAGGGCCTCAGGATGAAAGCGAAAAAATGATTGAGGAATTCAGAAAAAGACGCGATATAATTGTGGACGGGCTCAATTCCATTGACGGGATTTCCTGCCACAAGCCCAAGGCGTCTTTTTATGTTTTTCCGAATATCAAAAAACTAGGGATGAGTAGTTCAGAACTCGAGCAGTTTCTTCTCGAAAAAGCCGGAGTCGCCGCTCTATCGGGGACTTCTTTCGGAAGTTACGGCGAGGGATATGTGAGATTTTCCTACGCCAACAGTATTGATAATATAAAAAAAGCAATCGAGAAAATAAAATCTGCTCTGGGGAAGTAAAGATGTCGAAGATTCTTGTTGTCGACGACGATCCGAAAATTCAGATGGTCATCAGAATTATGCTGGAAAAGAAGGGTTACACCGTGAAATGTGTGTCTTCCGGCATCGAGGCGTTCAAGGTTCTTGACGCGTTTGCGCCGAATCTCATTATGCTTGATGTGATGATGCCCGGAATGAGCGGTTATGAGGTATGCAGGAAACTTAAGTCGGACGAAAATACGAAGAAAATTCCGGTGATAATGCTCACCGCCCTCGGCATGGGCGAGGACTTTGAAAAAGCGGTTGACAACGGTGCCGACTGGTATATTGTCAAACCTTTCAATTCGAGACAGTTGCTTTCGCGCGTGGACATGCTCTTAAACGAAAAAGGAGGAGAAAGTGGAAATCAGGGAACTTGAAAAATTAACCTGGACAGTAAGAAAGGATATTATCAGAATGATTACGGAAGCCGGAAGCGGTCACCCGGGCGGCTCTCTTTCGTCTGTGGAGATTATGACGGCTCTATACTTTTCGGTGATGAAAGTCGACCCGAAAAATCCGAAATGGGATGGCAGGGATTATTTTATTTTATCCAAGGGGCATGTCTGCCCGACTCTTTATTCAGTGCTGGCGCGCCGCGGTTTTTTCGACCCCGAAGAACTGATGACTCTTCGAAAATTGGGCTCTCGCCTTCAGGGGCATCCCGGAGTTAACAAGGGGCTCCCCGGTCTGGAGGCGTCCACAGGTTCGCTCGGGCAGGGGCTTTCGATTGCTTCCGGAGTCGCGCTCGCGATGAAACTCGACGGGAAACCGAATAGAGTTTACTGCCTTATGGGAGATGGCGAATTGGACGAGGGAAACATCTGGGAAGCGGCGATGTCTTCGGCTCATTACAGGCTTTTCAATTTGTGTGGGATTGTCGACCACAACGGTCTTCAGATTGACGGGGAACTAAAAAATGTTCTGGATATTGCCCCTCTTTTGAATAAGTGGAAGGCGTTCGGATGGAACGCCATTGAAGTGGACGGACATTCGATAGAGGAAGTTTTAGACGCTTTCCTCCAGGCGGAGAAGTACAAATCCGGTCCGACGGTCATTATTGCCAAAACCGTCAAGGGAAAGGGCGTTTCTTTTATGGAAAATGTCGCGGGATGGCACGGAGTCGCGCCGAAAAAAGACGAGGCTGAAAAGGCGCTTAAAGAACTTGAAGAAAGAGAAAAAGCATGGGAGGAGAAGTGGAAAAAATAAACTTAGGAAAAATCGATTTTGAAAATCCGCAGATGGCTTCGACAAGGGAAGGTTTCGGCAAAGGTCTTGTTAAAGCAGGAGAGGAAAATCCGAATGTTGTCGCTTTCGGAGCGGACATAACATCATCGACAAAGGTTTCTCTTTTCAGGGATAGATTCCCGGAAAGATTTTTTTCTCTTGGCATTGCTGAGCAGAATTTAGCGGCAACTGCCTGTGGAATGGCTCTTGCAGGCAAAATTGCGTTTTTTTCGACTTATGGGGTTTTTGCCTCAGGAAGATGCTGGGACCAGATAAGGACATCGATATGCTATAACAATGCGAATGTGAAGATTGGCGGCGCTCACGGCGGGGTTTCCGTAGGTCCTGACGGAGCCACACACCAGGCTCTTGAGGAAATCGCAGTTATGAGATGCATTCCAAATATGAGGGTGATTGTGCCCTGCGACGTGCATGAAACAATGAAGGCGACTCTCTGGGCAGCAAAAGACTACGGGCCTGTATACATAAGGTTCGGGAGAGAACCCGTGCCTGTAATTGTGGATGAAAATACTCCTTTCGAATTTGGCAAAATCGCGCTTTTCAGGGAAGGCAAAGACGTTTCGATAATTGCTTGCGGTCCCATGGTTTACGACTCGCTCAAAGCTGCTGAAATCCTTTCAAAGGATGGTATTGACGCAGCTGTTTACAATCTTCACACTGTAAAGCCGATTGACGAGCAGGGGATTCTGGAGGCATCAAAAACAGGCGCCATTGTAACAGCAGAAGAGCATCAGATAATGGGGGGAATGGGTTCAGCAGTGGCTGAGGTCGTTGTGCGGAAAAATCCTGTGCCTATGGAATTTGTCGGCATATATGACAGATTCGGAGAGTCAGGCGAGCCCAGAGAACTAATGAGAGAATTTAACGTTACTTACAGTGATATTATTGAGGCTGTGAAAAAGGTTTTGTCAAGGAAAAAATAAAAAAGCCCCCCTCTTTCTCCCCCGCCAAAGGCGGGGGAGAGTAAGCAGAGGGTTCACCAACGGTTTAGTCCCCCACCAGAATCTTGGTGGGGGACTATCGTGTAGGTGGGGGATTAGAAGGATACCTTCAAATTTGCTGCCAGTTTTGTAATTGAATCATCGCCTGTAGCGTTGATTTGATAGTCGCAGTTGGCGTTGTTGGCTCCCTTATCAGGAGAGAACTGACCGATAACAATTTCCAGAGTCACATTCTCCGACTGCTGGCAGGAGATTTTCAGGTCAATTTCGCTTCCAAGTTTGTCGCTTCCGGAAGCGACCTCATTCTCGGCAAATGTGAGATAATCGAGGTTCGCCAACAATTTATCTGAAAAAGACGGCTTGTAGGACGCTCCGATTTTCATTACAGTAAGGTCGGTGATTCCGGTGTTCCCGAGCGAGTTTGCCCAGATTTCGCCATAGCGGAGGTCGCTTGCGATGGGGGCAAACGCTTCGTTATCCGTGGAAGTGGCGTCGTTTCCCGTGCCGTTCGCATATTCCGCGGAAACCTCAATGCTGCCCGCAAGTTCGAGTCCGTTGTAGGAAGCCCCGATAATCATACCGTTTCCCGTGTATTTAGTATCTGCGTTGTTGTTTGTTCCTGCATTCATCGCGTATTCCGCTTTTGCTTTCAGCCCGTCAACAGCGGGAATTTCCACATTCGCTTTCACACCGTAGATTCTTGCATCGTCCCTGTTGAGCATTCCGCCTCCGCCCACGCTTTTGTCAACCTGCTGGTAAGCGTAAGCGCAGAGATTCAGCCCGTCGAGAATTTCGTCGCTTTTTGCTTCGAGACCCGAAAGGTCAATGTCCGTGCTCGGTGTGAATCCGGTTTCCCAAAGTTTGAAACTGACAAGGGATACGTCCACAAGCCCGATTTTTGTGTCCTCTTTCAGTCCGTCTGCGGCGTTTACGGTGACAAAGTCGTCAGGAGTAGGCCCGATGTAAGGAGCGAGGCGGTCTTTCTCGCCAAAAAACTGTCTGCCGAGAATTAGGTCGAAAATCCCCGCAAAATCTTTGATTGAAATATAGGCATTTTCCACCAGAACTCTGTTGAGGGCGCTGCCCCATCCGGCAACCGCTTCCTGTGCCTGACCGTACATCCTGTTGTTTTTGCTGAGAAGCAGATTTCCTTTCACTCCGTCAGAAAGCGGAATTTCGAGTTCGACAAGCAGTCGGCTCTGCGTGTCGCTGATTTTGTCGTCGGTGGCCGCCGCATTGTCGGAATCG
>JAGHAK010000124.1 GCA_021161565.1 Elusimicrobiota bacterium
CAACGTATCTATATATTCTGTCAATTTTCGGTCTCGGTAAGCCGGTGGTATTCAGAGTTGCTTCCACTTCGTCCCTATCTATTTTTTCCACTTCATATCCGAATATCTCGAAATTTACCCTCTCAGCCTCTTCCGGAGATTCGGCGAGAGGATTCATACGTGCATCTCCTATATAAATCAGTTTGTTTTTCCAGCTCCGTTCCACCGAAGAAAAGAGTTTAACGAGATTCAGCAGGACCTTTTTGAGCACGCTTTCCGGATACTTTTTGGGAGTTCTCGTAACGACGAATGCTCTGAATTCCGCAAAGGGGTCCGGAGTATATCTTCTCGGTTTTTTGGCGTAGAACATCCAAACCAAACTAACTCTGTAAAACTGAATTTTCATCGGCTTTCTCGTCAGAACTCTTATGACCCATTCTGGGGCTTTCTTCAAATCTTCGAGCAACAACCTACCCTTTTCAAGTATTTTCTTTCCGAAATCGCTAACAACAACCTTTCCTCTCGGTAAATAAATTAGGTCCGAGAAAAACAGCAGCCTTAGAACTCTATCCACGCTGTGCCTGGACAGTTTCGGAAATAAATCGTATATCTCTTTTCTCGGCTTTTCCGGATAAATTTCTTCGAGAAATTTGTAAAGTACTTCGAGCTTCTCTTCCGGTTTTAACTCTGCAAAATATATTTTTCCGGCAAAAAATTTCTCCACGCTCAAGACAAACACCTTAATATATTTGTGCCCTTAAGCTTAAAAAAGAATTTTAACGCCTTCTTTTCGGACCAATCACTATGCTGAAAAAGTAGAAATCCCGGTTGAACTTTCTGTAAAAGTTTCTTTTATTACTGAAACCTTTCACTTCTATGGAGCTATCGTTAACTATTACCGTTCTTCCCAATTCCTTTTTCATTTCAAGTGCTATGTCCATGATTATTTCTCCTATAATATTTTCGAAACCGTCATAGGAAGAAATAAGTTTTTTCATATTTTTCAGCGAAACGGATAATCCTTTCTCGTTTAAAACTATCTTGTCCCTGCTTCTGTTTTTTCCGTCGCTGAAAATCAGTTCACCTATAACTCTCATACCATCCGCCCAAATATATGTTGCACGCTTCTCCGCATTCCGGGCATCTCGGTCTCACGTTTATCCACGCCGTTTCCTTGTTTTTTAGCACTTCTTCAGTTACGTTTTTCAGACCTTCCATTATGTATATCTTACCGCAGGAAGGGCACATGGCTTTTATCTCTCCTATTTTTTCGTTCGGATATATTTCTATCTTGCTGTTACAATTTGGGCACGTTCTTTTATTTAAAATTTGTGTAAAGTCTCTGAAAGAAACTCCTGTATGGTTTTCGAAAGAGTTAGTGTAGGAGCACTTTTTGCATATTATCTTCCAGATGAAGTTTATTTTCTTTTCAATTCCAATTTCCCCGTACATGTTCCTCACCCCTTCTTTTTAAAAGAAAAAGAAAGAAATGTCAGCTTTTTAAAAATTCGAGCTGTATTTCTATGTACGATGTTTTTTTCCCGTTTTCGAGGTCTTCCTCCCCTATTTTTATTTCCTTCGTTTTGAAGTTGTGCTTTGCCGATAAAATGTTTGCAAGGGCTACGGTTTTTGAGATGTTTTTACCCCTCCCTCTTAAAACGATATTTTCGGAGTTGCCGGAAGCCATTAGAGCCGAAAGGAGATACTTCGATAGTGCTTTGCTTCCCACTATTATCACATTGTTTTCCATTTCATACACCTCCTTCCTTCTCTGCTTCAATATTTTTTAATATTTTGCAAACCTTATATAATAGTTTCGCCATCTTCTTACCCTTTTCCGTGAGTTCGATATATTTTTTTCGTCCGCTTCTCTTGGTTTTGAGAAGACCGATTTTTTCGAGTGCGTCCACTTCATTTTGTGTGAAAGCATAGGTTGCGTCTATGCGTTTGGATACAGATAGTATGTATTCCTTTTTGTTGCTCAGAAAGAGATATACGAGAATTTTTATTCTTACGGTGGATTTGAAGAAAAAATCAATAATCTCTTTTATTTTCATTTTTCTATCACCTCTTTCAGAGTTTTTTGCGTTTCTTTTTTTGCTTCGATTTCAATCGTTCTGAAAAACTTTCTGGGAACGAGAATCTGGAGTTCATTTTTATCTTTCGGATTTCTGTGCTTTATTCCGTATTTCATAATTTCTCCGAGAAGGATTCTGTATATTTTCCTTTTCGTTGCAACCTCAACGAGCAAAACTCCTATGCGGTCGAGAAAGTCTATCACTTCCTTGCTGAATCCCCACGCATCATACATCCTGTATAGATGCTTTTTCTCGTCTCTGAAAGTAATGAACTTTCCGTCTCTGGTTATTATTCCCACCTTTTTTCCGTGAAGATACAGGATTTTATTTTTTACTTTCAGCATATTTTTTCACTTCTAAAATTTCTACCTCTATTATATGTTTACTCTTCGGTTTTATATATGGTATAGTGCCCAATTTTTTAATAGATGTCGAAATCAGCCTAACGAACATGGTTTTCTGCTTTTGAGCCGTTGAGCGAAAAATAACAACTTTGGATTTTCCGTTAATTTTGACCCTTGCTTTGATTACTTTTTTACGTCTTTTCATTTTTTTCACCCTCAATTTCTTCTATGTGCTCCGAGTAGAACGAATAGAGTTTGTCGAGGTATTCCTTAAGTTTTTCCAATTTAAGCACGAATTTTGCGAGGTCTTTAAAAGCATCCTCTGGTTCAAGAACGCCGATTCTTTTTGTTACGATAACCTCTATATCGTATGCTTGTTCCCTTTCCGTTATCACCGTTTCCACACTCCCCGCTTTAATTTTTTCCGTCAGGAATTTTGCTATCGCCTTGTAGATTTTTATTTCCTTTTTTCCCTCTTCCTTTCCGATTTTAATCGTTTTCAGGTTCTCCTTCACGATTAGTTCCATGAAATCACCTTATCAAGAGATAGTTTATTACTGTAAGAATATAAAGTATCAAAATCATTACGAATTGAATTATTGAAGCTCTCCGCACTTTTTTAATTTCTTTTTCTAACTCTCTTATTCTGAACAGGGTTTTTGGTATTCGAATACTTTCTTTTCTTCTCAAACAAATCACCTGCGGATTTAAAATCTAAATTTTCTTTAAGAAAATCCTCTCCCCTTATGTATGCTTCAAACTCCTTTGCTATTTCTACCGTTGTTTTTATCAAATCGGAGAGGGAAATTTTCGGCTGTTTTTCGTGCGACCCTTCATAACCCACGAACAAGCGCTCTTTAAGAAGAACTCCCATAAACTGAATGGCATTTCTCAACGCATGCTCCTTAGCGAGAAGTTTGTGCTTCTTTTCAAACATTTCACGGATTTCTTTTCTTTCCTGCATTTATCCCACCATTTTTTCTGCAATTTTATTAGCAATTCTACCAACATCTTCGAGAACGAATTCTATATCTCTTTTCTTTATCGTTTTTCTTTTGGTAAATTTTGCTACTTTACTCGCTTCGATTCCTATTTCTTTGACCAATTTTTCTACGAAATCGGAAAGATACGAGCACGCTTCATCAGATATTTTGAACTCGTCCCCGAGAACATTTTTAAAAAGCCTTTTTATTATGTTTGGAGGAACTTCTTTTCTAATTCTCGGCACAGCATCACCTCTTTTAATTTATTTCAAAAACGTTGTTTCCCAAATCTTTTACAAATCCGTATTTCAAAAATAATCTAATCCATTTCGTTATTGTCCTTTCGTCCACTCCCCTTACTTTGGAAATCGCTTCTCGTAAAGTTTGGAGCCTCGCTTCACGTATTTCTCCCTTAGAATGAAGAATCGATTTCACCTGTTGCCATACTGTATATACCTTGTCTGGCGGATTTCTCTGAGAAGTTATTTTTGTGATTTCGTTTTGTGTGTTTGTGTGTGCATCGATATAATCTTTTATTATTTTTTCAAGTTCTTCTGATATTGCACCGTATTGAAAATTATGTTTTTTCAGCGCTATTTCTTTGAATTTTTCCCATAAATCTTTATCAATAAGTATCGATGTTTTGAC
>JAGHAK010000048.1 GCA_021161565.1 Elusimicrobiota bacterium
GTTAACCCCGCCCTTTCTTACTAAAATTTTCATAGATATCGTTGTATTTTTGTATTTTGCTTCGGTTTTACGCAAAACCATATTTTTATTTATCAGAGGGCGGTCCCCGATTTTATCGGGGATGCATAAATAATGCAGGTTAACAAAATAGAGTTCTTTTTGTAAACTTTACCTATGAAAAGAGTTTTTTTGGTGGTTTTGTTTTTTTCGCTGATAGTCTTCGGCTGCGGCGCTGAATCTAAAAAAGAAAAAAAGATAAAAAAGATGAATTACGCCGGTTCCTGGTATCCCGCGCAGTCGCAGGAAATTGAGGATTTCATAAATTATTTTCTCTCAAAATCCACTTCGCCTGTTGTTGATGGCGAGATTATCGGAATTGTTTTTCCCCATGCCGGTTGGAAGTTCACCGCTCCTGTCGCCGCCGCGGATATAAGGGCTCTTCTCGGCAGAAAGTTCGACACCGTTGTGCTTCTCGGGCCTTCGCATTATGTCGGCTTTGACGGCGCGGCGCTCGGCGATTACGATTTATGGCAGACGCCGTTTGGAGAAATTTCCGTAAACAGAGAATTTGAAAACGAACTTGCTAAAATCGATTCTGTAAAATTCAACAACATTCCGCAGCAGAAGGAGCATTCAACCGAAGTTGTTATGCCTTTTTTGATGTATGCCCTGAAAGATTTTTCTGTCGTGCCGGTTGTTATGGGGCAGGACTGGGGAACGTACAAGAAATTTGCCCGAAAACTCGCTGCGCTTTACAGAAAGGGGATTCTTTTTGTCGCGTCATCCGATATGAGTCACTATTTCACTTACGAACAGGCGGAAAACATGGATGGGAAATGTCTTTCGTTTCTTTCGAATTACGATATCAACGGGCTTGAAGCGTCTTTGAGAAAAAGGGAAGTTCAACTCTGCGGCGCGCAGGCGGTTCTTGCTGTTATGCTGGCGTCGAAACTTGCCGGAGCAAATGCCGCAAAGGTTCTTAAATATGCCAACTCGGGCGATACGACTGGAGATAAAAACCGCGTGGTCGGTTATGGCGCTGTATGTTTTTACAAGAAGGGGGTTCCCATGCTAAATAAAGAGGAGAAAAGAAAACTCATCGAAATTGCCAGAAAGACAATAAAATCGTTTGTTACGACAGGCAAAGTGCCGGATTTCGAAATCGATGATGAACGCCTGAAAGAAATTCAGGGGGCATTTGTCACGATTAACGAAAGTGGGCGTCTTCGTGGTTGCATAGGAAATATCGTTGGAGTAAAACCCCTGTGGGAAACGGTCAGAGATATGGCTGTCGAGGCGGCGACAAGAGACCCTCGATTCCCGCCGGTGGACAAATCCGAACTCGGAAAGATAGATATCGAAGTTTCAGTTTTAACGCCGCTGAAAAGGGCGAAACCTGAAGAAATTGTGCTTGGCAGGGACGGAGTCGTTGTGAAAAAAGGTTTTCGTCAGGGCGTTTACCTGCCGCAGGTCGCCACAGAAACAGGATGGAGCAAAGAGGAGTTTCTCTCCTCTCTTTGCGCTCACAAGGCGGGTCTTCCGGCGGATGCGTGGAAAGAGCCCGACACGGAACTTTATGTTTTTCAGGCGGATGTCTTTTCCGAAAAGGAAGCGAAATGAAAAAATTTCTTCTGCTGTTTTTGATTTTTGCCGTCGGATGCGCAGGATATGTCAAACCGAGCAACGAGGAAACGGGCAGGGTCGCGCGGTACTTCGGAATGCGCGAAAAGGAAGTCCGCCGGCTTTACGCGAAAAACAATTTTTCGTGGGATGAGACAATCAGGGAAATAATCAAGGAAAATGTAGAACAGGGAGAATCGGAAGGCTCTGAAAATTTTTCGTCGCGGCTGGACGGAGAAGTCGAAAAAATTAAGACGGAATGCTTTCTCCGATAAGCAGGATATCCCGCCCGTTATTAAAAAATTCTTACGCTTGCGGGTTATGCCCGAGAGAATGTCGCGCACGCCGCCCCGGGGAGAGAGGGCTTTGCGGCGCCGGGCAGATTCGAATCGCCTCATACAATCTTCATTTCGGTGAGGAGCCGCCGATTTCCGGAATAAACGGGTCGGGCACGATTTTCTTTTCGGGGTGTTCCCTGAAATGCGTCTTCTGTCAGAATTATCCGATTAGCCATTTGAATCACGGTTTTGATATTTCGGTTGAGAAGCTTGCGGAAATTATGCTGGAACTGCAGGCTGATGGCGCTCACAACATAAATTTTGTGACGCCCACGCATTTTACCGACAGCATAATTGAGGCGGTGCTACAGGCGAGGAAAAACGGTTTCAAGGTTCCGGTTGTCTGGAATACTTCCGGATACGAGAAAGTCGAAGTTTTGAAGCGTCTTTGCGGGATTGTCGATATTTACATGCCAGATGCGAAATTCGCTACTGCGCAAATCTCGGAAAAATACACCGAAGTTTCGGATTATGCCGAAATAAACAGAAGGGCTCTTCTCGAAATGAAATCGCAGGTTGGGGATTTGGAGACGGAGAGAGGCATTGCAATCAAAGGCATTCTTGTCCGCCATCTTGTTCTTCCGGGAGAATTGGAAAATTCGAAAAAGGTTATAAAATGGATTTTCGAAAATCTCGGGAATGTCTATTTGAGTCTGATGAGCCAATATCATCCCGCGCACAAAGCGGTGGGACATCCCGTCATAGGCAGGACATTGTCCGCGGGGGAATACGACGAAATTCTTGAATTCGCTGACAAACTTGGCTTCACAAACGGCTTCCGTCAGGAAATATGAATATTTCTTCCGCAAAAAGATTTTTCTGCCATGCTGCCGACACTCGCCGGGCGAGGGAGATTCAGCGCGAAATAAGGAAGAAACTGGAAAAACGCCGCCGGATTGATTTTGACGCTGTCGATTTGATTGCCGCGGGGGATGTTTCATACAGAAAGGAAGGATTTTCGAAAGCGGCAGTTGTTGTCTATTCGAGAAAAAGAAAAAAAGTGGTGGAGGAAGTCGTCGGAAAATCCGCGACGGAGTTTCCTTATATCCCGACTTTTCTGTCTTTCCGGGAAATTCCCGCTTTGATTGAGGTTCTGGAAAAACTGAAAAGCGAACCTGATATTTTTATTTTCGACGGTCAGGGCATCGCTCATCCCATCGGAGTGGGTCTTGCCGCTCACATGGGATTCGTTTTGGAAAAACCGTCTGTCGGATGCGCGAAAAGCCATCTTTACGGAATATACGAAAGTCCGCCGAATATAAAAGGCGCTTACACTTGGGTGAAGGAAAAAACAGGGGAAGTTTTGGGTGTTTGCCTGAGGACAAGAAAAAACGTGAAGCCTCTTTTTGTCTCTCCCGGATGGGGCGTTGACATCCCGCTTTGTATGGATGTTGTTATGGAGACGGTGACGAGATACAAACTTCCTGATATAATGAGAAGGGCGGATTTTTTGACAAAAAATTAAAAATGAAAAAATCAAAATGGAAAATGACAAATGAATCCCCCACCTGCACGCAGGTGGGGGATGTAGCGGGCGACGTAAGTCGCCAAAAAA
>JAGHAK010000039.1 GCA_021161565.1 Elusimicrobiota bacterium
GCAAATAAGTTATTTCTAAATAAAGGACTATTATTCCAAATATCTCCTGGCAACTCTATTTGATTCATTGGTAATTCATTCCACACACCGATTAATTCCTCCGAATCGTTATTAGGAACGACTTCTTTTATGGCGTTGTTAAATATTTTATGATATAGTCCCTTTTTGTAATCTCTAACACAACACCACAATCTTTTTTTCCCATTTGTAGAAGTCTTTTTAAATTCCTTGAGTTTTTTGTCGAATTCTTTACTATCATTTATAATTTTTTCAGGATCTGCCTTTTCTCCGGCAAGTTGATAGGTTAGCAAATGTAATCCACATGCTACCCTTATCAGAAGGTCATCTTTACTTTGGAATCTTCGCATAATATCAACAATGTAAGCCACAATGTTCCTTTGGTAATTTTGATAATTTAGAATCTCTAATGTTTGTAAAATGTTTCGATATTCATCGGCAACATATCTTGACGCAAAAATAACGTTATTATGGGTAGATTTAAATCTAAACCGTTCTTTGCCTTTCTTATCTTGGTATTTCTCATAATGTTTATCAAGTATTTGTTGAGGCGATAACCCATTTCTCGAATATTCGTATACTAGTTCAGAGAAAACATATCCGCCCTTCTCCCAAACAATTTCAAATGGCATTTGTCTGTCTGTAATATAACAAATCCAATGGGTAAGAATTTTTTCGCAATTTGTCAAATCATCTCTAAAAAAGTTGACAAAGTTATAATTTTCCTCAGTTTTCCATCTTCGGGAATCTAACCAAGAAATTGTCTTGAAAATTTTAATAAGTGCATTTTTATCTTTTATTTTTATCGCCATTAATTTATCACTTCGTTAACTTGGTTATATCCGCACTCTTGATGCTGATATGATTCTTTTTAAGCCTGTCAGAGTTTATCATCGAGCAACATCACATAATTTTATAGCAAAAGAAAGCAAAAAGTCAAATTTATTTTCAGAAATTTTCAGGAGGGGGTCTTTCCATTCCAGAAAAGAGGAAAGAGAGTTTTTCATCTCGCTCTTCTCGGCATTTCGCGTTGGCGCGCCGCCTCCTCTTCGCTGAAAATGCATCCGCAGTATTTCTGTCTGTAAAGGAAAAGTTCCTTCGAGATTTTAATAGAGTCGGAATAATTTTTTCTGAAATCCTCGTAGTAAAACTCGATTCCGAATTTTTTCGCCAGTTCAAAGCCAATCTTTTTTATTTCGTCATGCTTCTGATATGGACTTACAAGAAGCGTAGTCGTGAAAAATCCAAAATTTCTTTCCTTCGCGAATTCCGCCGTTTTTTTTAACCGCATCCCAACACAGGCAATGCATCTTTCACCTGTGGCAGGAACCTTCTCCAGCCATTTTTTCACGCTGTAATTTCTATCATAAAAAAATTTTACGCCAAAATGCAAAGCGGCAAAGCCCGCAGTCATCAAACGCAGACGGAATTCAGACCACGGATGAATATTGGGATTGTAAAAATAACTTGAAACCGCGAATTTATCCTTTAACTCCGGATATACGCCAGCAAAGCAGGGACCGCAACAGGTGTGAACAAGAATTTCAGAATAACTCACCCGAATCTTTTTTGTCTATCCCAAGATGCTGCCACGCTTTTTTGGTTGCCACCCGTCCGCGCGCTGTCCTTTCGATAAAGCCCTCTTGAAGGAGAAACGGTTCGTAGACATCGCTTATCGTGTCCGCGTCGTCGCCGAGAGCGGCCTCAAGCGTGCTCAAACCTACTGGACCGCCGGAATAGTTTTTTATCATAACCTCGAGAATTCTTCTGTCCATTTCGCTCAGACCGACTCTGTCAACGCCAAAAACCAGAAGAGCGCTGTCAGCAACTTCCTTTGTGATATTCCCATGCGACTTCACCTGAGCCCAGTCGCGGACACGGCGCAGAAGCCGGTTTGCGATGCGGGGCGTTCCGCGGGACCTTTTCGCAATTTCGAAACAGGCGGAAGCGTCGATGGAAATGTTCAGTATCTTTGCCGACCTTTTTACAATATCAGCAAGTTCCTCGGCGGGGTAAAGTCCTATTCTTTCGACAATTCCGAATCTGTCGCGAAGAGGCCCTCCGAGGGAACCCGACTTTGTTGTCGCGCCTATGAGCGTGAATTTCGGAAGAGACAAACTCATCGTTTTCGCCGAGGGACCAGATCCGAGAATTATATCGAGTTTATATTCTTCCATCGCGGGATAGAGAGCCTCTTCGATGTTGGACCTAAGCCTATGGATTTCATCTATAAAAAACACATCACCCCTGGAAAGCCCGCTCAAAATGGCGGCGAGGTCTCCGACTTTCTCGAGGGCAGGACCGGATGTGCAGGTGATGTTGACATCCATTTCTCTGGCAATAATATAAGCGAGCGTCGTTTTTCCAAGCCCGGGAGGACCATGAAAGAGGATATGATCGGGCGTCTCTTTTCTCTCCCGCGCGGCGCGAAGACAAATTTCAAGTTTTTCCTTGAGAGCCTTCTGCCCGACAAATTCGGACAGGCTCCTTGGTCTCAGACTCGCGTCGAACTCTCTGTCGTTTACCCGAGCAAATGGCGAAGTGTCGCCGTCAATCGGATCTGAATGCGTCTTCATAAAATTTTATTCTGCCTCCCGTCACGCTTATGACATCGAATCTTATTTCTTCGAAATCCGGTTTGGAAGTCGCAATAAAAATTTCGGCTGTCTTCAAAATTTTTTTCCTTTTGGCGAAATTAACTTTCATCTCAGGCGGCAGAAAATCATAGGACGCCGATTTCACTTCGACGAAGCAGAGAACTTTCTCTTTTGAGGCGATAATGTCTATTTCACCTGTCTTCGCCGAAAAATTGCGTTTTAAAATTCTGTATCCCCGCCTCTTTAAAAAATCGCTCGCGATATTCTCTGCCTCGGCGCCCTTCTCTTTTCTGTTGGCTGGAGGCACCGTTCTTCTTATTTTGCCGCGCGGATTTTCGCGGCGCGGCCTTTCCTGCCCCTGAGATAATAGAGTTTTGCTCGCCTCACTCTCCCGCGCGAAACAACCTTCACTGATTCGATTGTGGGCAAATCCCACGGAAAATTTTTTTCGATTTCCACGCCGTAGGACACTTTGCGCACGGTAAACGAAGTCGGCGGATTCTTTCCCCTGCGGGCTATAACGACGCCTGTAAATGTCTGAAGGCGCTCGGTTTCACCCTCTTTTATCTTCTGCGTCACGGCAACGGTGTCTCCCGGTTTGAAATCTTCGAAATTTTTTTTCATAACTTCACCTTCCTTTTCTGCGCGTTTCTGTATTCTGCGATTTTTCTGTGATTCCCGCTTAAAAGAACATCAGGGACATTATGTCCCATAAACTGCTTCGGTCTCGTGTACTGAGGATATTCGGCGACGCCATCTTCATTAAAAGATTCATCGTTTACGCTTTCAGGATTGCCCACAAAACCGGGAAGAAGACGCGAGACAGCTTCCGTCAAAACAAAAGCCGCGGCCTCGCCGCCGGAAAGCACGAAATCTCCGACGGAAATTTGCCTCGTTTTGAAGAGAACATTCACCCTCTCGTCAATTCCCTCGTATCTGCCGCAAACCAGAATCAGATGTTTTTTTGCTGAAAGTTCTTTCACGATTTTCTGGTTTAATCTTTCCCCGCGGGGCGTGAGAACAATAACTTCGCTTTCATCTGTCAAAACGGACTTTACCGCCTCGTATATCGGCTGGACTTTCAAAACCATTCCCGACCCTCCGCCGAAAGGCTTGTCGTCCACATAACCGTCGGGGGAAAACTTCCGTATATCAATTGCGGAAACTTTCAGAATACCTTTCTCCATCGCCTTCCCCATAAGACCGCAGGAGAGCGGACTTTCGAAAAACTCGGGAAATAACGTCAGAATATCTATTTTCATAACTGAATGGTTTCCATTCCTGCGGGAATTTCCGCCAGAATTATTTTTTTGTCTACAGCGACCTTTTTTATAATATCTCTGACAAAAGGAATGGCAAAATTACGGGATTCATTTTTCAGGTTGAGCCAGACCTGAGGCAGGTTCGTCTCGACGCTCATAACCCTGCCGACAGAACCGGCGGAAACATCCTTCACCTCGCATCCGATCAGTTCTTCAATCCAGAATGCTCCTTCTTTCAGTCGCCATTTTTCGGCAAAAAGAAATTTGCCAGTCATATCGTCTTTCCCGCCAAAGACGGCAAAAATTTTCCCGGGGGTTTTTCTTATTTCCGCAACATTCGCAGGTTTCATATCTCTGCCCGAGGAGTCGGAAGAATAAAACATCTCAGGAAATTTATCCGGCGGGGTTGCAAAAAGGAAAATTCTGTGTTTTCCGTCTCTTCCGACAGATTTTCCGACTCGCCCGACAAGAACCCTGTCTTTCACTTCTCTTTCGATTTCGTTAAAATTCTCCTGACGACAGGAGAGACAAGAGCGCCTTTGGAAACCCAGTAATCAACCCTGTCGACATCCATTTCGAATTTTTTGCCTCTGGATGCGGGCGAATACCAGCCCAATTTTTCAATTTCCCTGCCGTCCCGTCTTTTTTCCGACGGGATCACGACAATCCTGTAAAACGGCTTGTGCTTTGAGCCTGTTCTTTTAAGCCTTATTTTTAGCATATAGCCCCCTTATAAAAATACTTCCATCCAACCGTTAGGATATAAAATTTCAAAAATTATTGCAAACTCCAGCCAGTTTGGCAGGCTTGCCTACCGCAGGCAGACGACCGCTACATTCTTGCCTTGTTTTATATAATTTTTCAGGTAAGCAAATTTATTCTTTGACCTGATTCCCTCTTGAAATGGGTTCGAGCAAGGTTTCACCAATCGATCTTACTGAACACAGTTCGAACCTATTTCGAGCAAAAGGATAAATAAAACGGCCTGATTTAATCACTGATTGAATTATATATATTTGAGGCATATAAATCAATTACAAATCCCCCTTTGAAAAAGGGGGCCAAGGGGGATTTTTTATTCGGTCGCGCGGCGCCGGCACATCTTCGCCTGCACCCCGCTCCCTCTCTCCAGCCGCCCGCATCTCCGCTTTCAGCGCAGACGCTTCCTCCTTCGTCAGTTGTTCTGCTGTAGGCAGAACAACGGCTTTTGCAACAAACCCTCTGTTGCCATCTGCTCTTTCAAATCATCTCATTGTTTCTCTCGGCGACAGGCTGAACGGCGGCAGCCTGTCGCCGTATGCCACTCTTTCAATCCTTAATATCTATCTCTCCTGACTTAAAATCGCTAAAGTAACTCTTTTTCCAATGCTTCCTTAAAATCTTTTTTCAACTTCTCGTTATAAAAAGGCAACCCTAATAATTTAAATCGCTTATTTTCCAACTTTAAATTGGTAATTGCATTTTTCTCTATTTCCAGCAAAAATTTTTGCTTCCAGCCCTCTTTTGAATTTTCAAACCCACCTTTATTGTCTTTGAACTGATTGCCCTTTGGCTCAATGAAAATTTGATAAATGCTAATTTTATGATTTCTCTTTTTCAAAAGCAGTATAAAATCAGGTTCAAATGCTCTGCCATCATCAAAATCAAAAATCTGGAAAAACCTCTCATTCCGGAGTAAAGCAATATCTGAATATTTTCGTTGTAATCTTTCAATAAACGCGTCAATAAACTTAATAAAATCTTTCTCCTCACTTGTGCCGTATAAACCAGTTTGGGCATACCAATCTTTGCTTGATAAATCTACTTCTGTTACTTGTTTTTCTTGAATAATATCTTTGGGTATCTTCAAAATCTTCTCATAGAAAATTTCCCGCAACATTTTTGCCAAACACAACGAAATAACCCTAACTACGCAATCGATCC
>JAGHAK010000142.1 GCA_021161565.1 Elusimicrobiota bacterium
CGTAAATTTGATGACTATTATAAGAATGGGCGGGGTTAACCCCCCGATTTATCGGGGTCATGAAGGACAGATTTTTCTAATGAAAAATCTGGGTTTAACAGAATTTACACTGAACGGTAGTGAATATGCTTAAAATATTTGAAAAAATAGTTTATAATATACTCAACTGAAAAAACGGGGAGGATAGGATAATGCATGTACTGAAACTATATTCCGATACCGAGACGCCCATTTCCGCTTTTGCGAAAATCGCGGAGGATGAGGACTACAGTTTTCTTCTTGAAAGCGCGGAACACGAAGCGAGTTTCGGAAGATACTCTTTTCTCGGAATAGGAAAAAAAGACGAAATCGTTTTTTCGAAAAATGGCGAACTTTTTGCCGGCGGCGTTTCGATTCCGTCTCCCGACCGTCCGCTCAAGGCGGTTCTTGAATGGCTCAGGAAAAACGCCGTGAAACTCACCGACCCCGAACTTCCTCCTTTTTCTGGCGGTGGTGTCGGTTTTGTGGGATACGATTATGTGAAACACATAGAGAATATTCCAATTAGCGAGGGAGATTTTCCTCTTTTCCATTTTGTTATTCCCAAGCATCTTGTCATATTCGACCATGTGAAAAACAATCTCTTCATCATAAGCGACAACCCCGAATTTATCGTCGCAAGAATGAAGCGTCATAAGGAGAAGAAAACCGCGTCCGGCTTTTTCGTGACAGAACCAACCTCGAATTTTTACAGAAGGGATTTCTACGAGGCGGTAAAAAAAATCAGAAAGCATATTGTAGAAGGGGACATTTTCCAGTGTGTTCTTTCACAGAGATTCAGTTTCAAGACCTCGGTGAATCCTTTTTCGATTTACCGTGCGCTGAGAATGGTGAATCCGTCTCCTTATATGTTTTATCTCAAGTTCGGCGACAGCACCCTCCTGGGTTCGTCTCCCGAGATGATGGCGCGTCTTGCGGGAGACAAGGTCATTGTAAAACCCATTGCCGGAACGCGCCCCCGGGGGAAAACGGTCGACGAGGATGTCGCTCTGGAAAAGGAACTTTTGGCTGACGCGAAAGAACGGGCTGAACATGTGATGCTTGTAGATCTCGGCAGAAACGACATAGGGAAGGTGTGCGATGCCGGAAGCGTCAGAGTGGACGAGCAGATGACAGTCGAAAGATATTCCCATGTTATGCATCTGGTTTCGCAGGTTTCGGGGAAACTCACCGAAGGCAAAGATGCCGCGGACGTTTTCGAGGCGACATTTCCCGCTGGCACCGTAAGCGGCGCGCCGAAAGTGAGGGCAATGGAAATAATAAATGAACTCGAGCCGGGTCCCCGGGGTCCTTACGCCGGAGCGGTATGTTATTTTTCATGGCCTGACGCGAACGGGAAAATAAATATGGATTCCGGAATTATGATAAGGTCTTTTTTTCTGCGCGAAAACGAAGGGTTCCTTCAGGCAGGAGCCGGCATCGTTTTCGACTCGGTGCCCGAAAGAGAATTCGCCGAGACCGTCAACAAACTGAAAGCGCTTCTTAAAGGGCTCGAAATCGCGCAGAAAATCGAAGGGGGGCTTTTATGAAAAAAATTCTGATAATAGACAATTACGATTCTTTCGTTTATAACCTCTATCAGTATATCGGCGAACTTGAACCGTCCGCCGAAATTTCGGTTTTCAGAAACAACAAAATCTCCATAGCCGAAGCGAGGAAATTTTCCCCCACGCATATCGTTATTTCCCCTGGCCCGGGTCGTCCCGAAAACGCGGGAGTAAGCGTCGAAATCGTAAAAAAGTTTTTTAACCGCGTTCCGCTGCTCGGAGTGTGCCTCGGACATCAGGCGATCGCTTACGCCTTCGGCGGAAGGATAATCCATGCGAAAAGCATAATGCACGGGAAGACTTCGCCTGTGAAGCACACGGAATCGGGAATTTTCTCAGGCGTTTCAAACCCTTTCACTGCGACGAGATACCACTCCCTTGTCGTGGATGAGAAAAAGTTTCCGAGGCAATTGTTTATCACCGCGAAAAGCGACGGCGACGAGGAAATTATGGCTCTGGAACACAGAAATTTTCCAACTTTCGGGGTTCAGTTCCATCCCGAGTCGATTCTGACGGGGGAAGGCAAGAAAATTCTGAAAAATTTTCTGGAGATAAAAGGAGCGCGCGCGAAAAAGAAAAAATACGCATCGAAAGGAAAAAGTTTTTCGGTCGCGGCGGCCCTTGCCGCGGTTTCTGCCGGCAGAGATCTTAACTACTTAGAAACGCAGTTGGTGATGAAGGATATAATGAGAGGAAAGGCCACCGACGCTCAGGTGGCGAGTTTTCTCGTCGCTTTGAGAATGAAGGGCGAGACTGGGGATGAACTCGCTGGAATGGCGAAAGTGATGCAGGAAAGCGCTCTGAGAGTGAGGACTTTCAGCTTGCGGACAGCCGATACCTGCGGCACCGGCGGCGATTCGGCGGGAACTTTCAATATATCGACGACCACCGCGTTTGTCGTCGCTTCCGGCGGCATTCCTGTGGCGAAACACGGCAACAGGTCCGTTTCCAGCCGAGTCGGCTCAGCCGATGTTCTGGAAGCGGGCGGTTATGTTTTGAATAAGACGGTGTCCGACCTCGAAAAAGAATTGAAAGAAACGGGTTTCGCTTTTCTTTTTGCTCCGTTTCTTCATCCTGCGATGAAAAATGTTATGCCAGCGAGAAGACAGATGAAAATAAGAACCGCTTTCAATATGCTGGGTCCTGTGACAAATCCGGCGAGGGTAAAATATCAGATTGTCGGCGTTTTTGATTTTGGATACGCCGGGCGTCTTGCGAGAGCGCTTCAGGCGGTGGGAACAAAAAGGTCGCTGATTGTTTCGGGCGGGTTCACGGACGAACTGACGACCTGCGGAGAAAACAGGGCGCTTCTGGTTGAAAAAGACAAAATCAGGAAGGTGAAAATCGACATAAAAAAATTGGGTCTTCATCCGGGTTCCAAAAGGGAGATTGCAGGCGAATCCGACGCGGCGAAAGCGTTTGAGGAAATGAAGAATGTTCTCGCCGGGAGAAGTTCGCGCGCGTCTGCAGAAACGATAGCGCTTAATGCGGGCGCGGTTTTCTGGCTGACCGGCAAAACTCGTAACCTGAAAGAAGGGATTTCTCTTGCTCTGGATTTGATTTATTCGGGTGCGGCGCTGACCAAACTTGAAGAGGTTCTCAATTTTGGAAAATAATTTTCTTGATGAAATTCTAAAAGAGAAAAAAAAGGAAATCGCCAGCATTTCGGAATATAGCCCCGGTAGAAAAAACTTTAGTTTCCGAAAAATTTTTGAAACTCAGGGGCTTAAAATAATTGCGGAGTTCAAAAAAACGTCTCCTTCAAGGGGCGCGATAAATGAGGATGCGCGGGTTGAAGATTTCATTCAAATCTATGCGAGATTCGCCGATGCTGTGAGTATTCTCACGGATGAAAAGTTTTTTATGGGAAGCATAGATTTTGTAAAAAAGGCAAGAGAAAAAACTTCGCTTCCGATTCTTGCAAAAGATTTTTATATTTCTTCAAAGCAGATATTTAGGGCAGCAAATGCTGGAGCGGACGCGGTGCTTCTAATAGCGAGGATTCTTGATGATGTTCAGATGAAAGACCTGTTTGCTGTATGTGAGGAGATAGGAATCGACGCAGTTTTCGAGGTTCACGGCAGAGATGAAGTTGAAAGGGTTTTGAAAATGAATCCGAAAATAATCGGGATAAACACGAGAAATCTTGAAGATTTTACCGTTGACAGGAAAACTCTTGAGATTGCTGATGAAATTCCCGAAGGAATTTTTCTGATTGCGGAAAGCGGCATCGCAAAGCCGGAAGATGTTGAAAAAATTCCTGCCAGATTTGATGCGGTTTTGATAGGCACTGCCCTGATGACGGCAGAAAATCCGGAGGAATTTCTGAAAAGAGCGAGGGAGAATGCCTAAGGGTTATTTTGGAGATTTCGGCGGCAGATTTGTCCCGCAGATTCTGATTCCCGCGCTGCGCGAACTGGAAGAGGCGTATTCTGCGGCGAAAAAAGACAGAAATTTCTGGGCGCAACTTCTTTCGCTTCTCCGCGATTATGCGGGAAGGCCGACGCCCCTTTATTTCGCCGAAAACCTCAGCGGGAAATACAAAAACAAAATTTATCTCAAAAGGGAGGATTTGCTTCACACAGGCGCGCACAAAATCAACAACACTCTCGGTCAGGTTCTGCTTGCTGTGAAAATGGGAAAGAAAAGAATTATTGCGGAAACAGGCGCGGGTCAGCATGGAGTCGCCACAGCAACAGCCGCTGCTGCTTTTGGGCTGGAATGCGTTGTGTATATGGGAGAAGAAGACATCGAACGGCAGAAGCCGAATGTGACGAGAATGAAAATTCTCGGCTCGGAAGTCGTTCCCGTTTCAACGGGTTCGAGAACCCTGAAAGACGCGATAAATGAGGCTCTCAGGGACTGGATTACAA
>JAGHAK010000167.1 GCA_021161565.1 Elusimicrobiota bacterium
ATACACGTACGTTTGAGGGGCGTATGGGGAAACCCTTGCGGGTTCGAGTCCCGCCCCCGGCAATAAATTTCCCTAAAAAGGGACTCGAAGCCGACCCGAGCGCATCCTTAACGGATGAAAAGCGAACAAAGTGAGCGACAACGAGGGTGGCAGGCTTCGGCGGGTGCCGGTCGCGATGAATAAAGAGCGACGACCGAGCCGAAGGCGAGGGAAAGGCACGGGCGCGAGACGGTGAGCGCCCTGGGGTCCGAAGGACAGTGGCTACGACGGGGGAGAAGGAGTCCCGCCCCCGGCAAAGAAAGTGAATAGTGATTAGGTGATTAAGTGATTGGGAAATCTTCGGGTTGCGAACTTCGGAAGTATAAGGAGATAAGATGAAAAAAATTAGATTTTTGCTCAGTTTGTTGTTTGTCTTTCTGATAGGCTGCACGGTTCAGACAGTTCCTTCGGTCAAAACGCAAACAGCGGCGATTAAATCCGAACAGACGCAAAAACCTCTTTCTCCTGCACTTGAAATTCCCACCGTAAAAAAAGTGGGGTTCGATGTCGACGACACCCTGCTTTTTTCGACACCCGCTTTCGAAAGGGGCTTTTCGCAGGCGGAACCTTATACGGACAAATTCTGGGAAATTGTGAACACTTCCGATAAGGAAGTTTCAAAAGTAAAAGAGAAAACTCTGAAAATCCTGAAAGCGCATCAGGCGAGAGGGCAGGAAATTTACATTGTCACAGCAAGAAATCCTGAAGGAGGAGAGGCCTTAAAGAAATTTCTGAACGAAAAATTCGGAGTTCCGGAAAACCACATTTTTTTCGAGCCTCATGGCAAGGCGCAGACCCTCAAAAAACTCGGGATCGATGTCTTCTACGGGGACTCCGACTCCGACATCACCGCGGCGAAGGAAGCGGGAGCAATTCCGATAAGAATAGAACGAAGCCCGCAATCGAGTTACAAAGGCAAATACCACCCCGGTGAATACGGGGAATTCGTGATTCCCGAAAGCGCAAAATGAACGGCATAGAAGACAAATTAAACAGAATTATCGCCCCGCTGCTGCGGGAAATAATTTTCAAAAAAGAGATAACGCAAGATGTTCTTAATACAATTCTCAAGATAACAATTGAGAAAATCGTAAACACTCTTTTCGCCGAATCCATAACGCTCTATCTTATCGATGGCAACAAAATAAAATTCAGTTATGTCTACTTTTCCCCTAAGCTTTACAAAAACAATTCTCAACTCGAGAAGACGTACGAGGAAAAGAAGAAAAAACTTTTGGCTCTGACTCTGCCCCTGAACACAGGCATAGTCGGCAAAGTCATCGCGGCAGGGGAGTCAAAAATCGTCAGGGATGTTTCGCAGGAAAAGGATTTTTACGGAGAGATTGACGCCGACACGGGTTTTAAAACAAAATCTATGATTACTTCTCCTATAAAAATAGGCGAGAAGGTGATTGGCGCCATTCAGGTTCTGAATAAATCCGTGCCCCCTTATGTTTTTACCGAGACCGATGCTTATTTGCTGGAAGAGGTGGCTCAGTATTCGGCGAAAATCATCCAGAAAGCGTTCAACCCGTCCGAAAAACTGACTGACCAGGAACTCGCCTATTATGTCGCACGCCTCACCAAACAGCAGTACATAGAGCTAGGCGAGGATTTCCAGATTGACTCAAATCTTCTCGAAGAGGCGCACATAACATCGGACTTACTGCGCAAATTCAAGATGATTCCGATAAAAATTTATCCCGGCAAAAAACTGAGAGTTGTCTGCTCCAATCCGCTCGATTATACGGGAATAGAAAATTTTGAAGTGAAATCCGGCTTCCAAGTAAAGGAAACCGTCGTCGCATCAAAAAGCGAAATAGAATACGCGATAAAAAATTATCTCGAAAGCATCGGCGAACCCGCCTCTCTCGAAGACGAAGAGACGGCAAAAGTGACAGCGGAACTTCAGAAAACGGATGATGAGGCAGAAGTTGAAGTCAACGAAGATTATGAAAACGAAAATTCCGCCCCGATAATAAAACTCGCAAACCAGTTGATTCGGGAAGCATATAAGAAAAAAGCCAGCGACATACACATAGAGCCCTTCGAAAAGGAAACCATCGTCAGGTTCAGGGTCGACGGAGTTCTCCGTCAGGCGCACAAACTCCCGAAAGGAGCGCACAACGCCCTGATTACGAGATACAAAATTATGTCGAGTTTGAACATCGCCGAAAGGAGAAAACCGCAGGACGGCAGAATAAAATTCAAAACCTTCGGAAAAGACAATCCCGACATAGAATTGAGAGTCAGCGTCGCGCCGCTGGTGTGGGGGGAGAAAATCTGCATGAGAATTCTGGACAAATCTGGTTCTCTTCTCGGGCTCGACGCGCTCGGTTTTTCAGAGACAAACCTCAAATACTACAGGGATGCTATAAAAAAACCTTATGGAATGATTCTGAATGTCGGACCCACAGGTTCGGGAAAAACGACGACTCTCTACTCCGCTCTCACGGAGATAAACAAACCGGGAATAAATATACAGACGGCGGAGGACCCTGTCGAATATATGCTGAAAGGCGTAAACCAGATGCCGGTGAGGAAAAACATCGGGCTTACTTTCGCGGACGCTTTAAGATGTTTCCTGCGGCAAGACCCCGATGTTATAATGGTCGGGGAAATCCGCGACCTCGAGACCGCGGAAGTGGCGGTGGAAGCGGCGCTGACGGGGCATCTTCTCCTTTCGACACTTCACACAAACGATGCCGCCACGACAATTACGAGATTTTTTGATATGGGTCTGGAACCTTTTCTCGTTTCCTCGTCACTTCTTTTAATTTGCGCCCAGAGGCTTGTCCGCCGCCTGTGCGACTGTAAAGAGGCGTATCAGGCGGATGAGGCCGAGGCAGAAGCGCTCGGAATTCCTCCCGGAACAACTCTTTATCGCGAAGTTGGTTGCAAAAAATGCGATGGTTCAGGATTTAGGGGACGTCTCGGTGTCCACGAGGTTCTTATGCCCGACGACGAAGTGAGACGGTTGATTGTGAAAAAAGGAATAACCAGCGACGAGATAAACGATTATGTCGTTAAAGCCGGCAAAATGATTCCGCTTTTTAAGGACGGGGTGGAGAAAGCACTGAAAGGGTTCACTTCCACAAGCGAGGTCTTCAGAGTTCTTAGAAGCGAATAGCGAGGAGGTTATATGGCAGACGGAGTTTTCAGAAAAGTTCCTGTGGAGATAAAAGATATTACGGGTCGTCTTATTGAGGGAGTTATAAATCTTCCTACCACAGGATACAAAACGCGGCTTTCCGACTATGTAAACGACACTTCGAAACACTTTATCGCCCTCACAAACGCGATTATTTCCAACGAGGGCGTTGTAGAGAAAAAATACAAGTCCATAATCATTTCGAAATCCGCGATTGTTCACATCGTGGAACTTGAAGAAAAATCATAGTTTCCGACGACAACCTGAGGCTGCAAAAGGGACAATCCCTTTATCGTTCTATCTTTTGAACGGTTTCGGCTTCGATTTGGGATGCCGTGATGTTCGAAAAAGATTTGCCGAGTTGCTGGACTTTTTTCGATGTTTCCTCGTATTTCGAAGTCGCGTTTCCAAGGTGTTTTCCGATTACATTGAAATCATCCGTGAATTTGGAAAAGAGTTCCTGAAGTTTTACGAGATTCCCGATGATTTCCTTCGCTTTTTCTTCTATTCTTAGGCCTTTTAGCCCGTAAGCGATTGCGGTTAGATAGGCATAAAAACTGTTCGGCGACGACGGGATCACGTTTTTTCTTATGGCGTAATGGAAAATTTCATATTCGTTTGAACTCGCGTCGGAAATGACGGTTTCGTAAAAGACATTTTCCGCCGGAATATACATAATGGCGAAATCGAAAGTCCCCTCGTTGGGATTTATGTATTTATCCGCGATTTCGTCAATTCTTCTTTTTACGTCTCTGGCGAAATCCTTTTTCAGTTTTCTCTTTTCTTTTTCGTCTTTTTCATTTATCATTTTCTCGAAGTTTTCCATAGGAAATTTCGAATCGATTGGAATTATTCCGTTTGCGAGTTTTATCACAGCGTCGACCTGTGTTCCGTTTTTGAAGGAGTATTTTATTTCATAGTTGTTTTTCCCCAGATTTTTCAGCAAATCTTCGAGCATAAATTCGCCGAGATTGCCGCGCAGTTTCGGCACACGCAAAATATCCTGAAGAGAAACGATGTTTTCGCCTACCTGCTGGACGTTTTTCGTGGCTTCCTCGAGCACTCCGAGTTTTTTCTGGATTTCGCTTACTGTTTGCCCAGTTGTGCCGAGTTGCTGATTTATATTGCTCTGGGTTTTGGAAAGACCTTCGTTCAACGTTTGTATGATGCTTTTTATCTGCTGAGAGAGAAGTTTCTGCGATTCCACAAAGGCGGCCTGCTGGCTTTTGAGAAATTCGCCCTGCGATTCTATCTGTTTCGTTTTGAGTTCCTCGATTTGATTTTTCAAATCGATTATTTCGGCTTTTGAACCGTTTTTCTGAGAAAAACTTTTTATGACAAGAACGAGAAGCAGGGCAAAAACCAGATATATCAAAATTGTCTCCATACGGTTAATTTAACAAATTTTCGACGAATTCCGCAATGGCGAGAGCAGATGTGAGCCCCGGCGAGTCGATTCCGACAAGGTTTATCGCATTCGAATATTTTTTGTCCTTTTCGATTACGAAGTCGTTTCCTTTTTTGAGTTTCGCTCTGTTTCCGGCATAATCCATCTTCAAATCTTCAGGTTTAATCGACGGGAAAAAATCTTTGACTCCTCCGAAGAATTTTTGGGGTCCATCCCTGTTTTCGGAAAGGTCTTCTTTTTTTTGAACGACATTTGAAGTCGGCCCAACAAGAAATTTTCGCGATATTTTCGCGCCGGTTTCGGATATCTCAAAGGTCGGAGTCAAATGTATCCCGATTGCCTTGAACTGTCTTCCGTCGACAAAATAATTTTTCTGGACGGGATAGATGTTTGTTCCGTTTAAATTTATGGCGGGACGAGTCGAGTTGAAATAATAATATTCCCCCCTTACGGGAGCGATTTCGAATTCGCTTTCCGGATTTATCATTCGAGCGATTTCGTCGGAATAAAGCCCGGCGGAGTTTATCAAAATTTCTGTTTTGAAAGTTTCCTCGATTCCGTTTTTATATTTCACCGTCACGAGAAAATCGCCGGCGGGTTCTATGTTTACAACTTTTGTCTGTTTCAGAATTTCGGCGCCTTTTTCCTCCGCCAGTTTCGCCAGAGTCTCCACAAATCCCGCAGCGTCAACGATGCCTGTTGTCGGACTCCACAGGGCGGAGAAACATTTTATGTTTGGTTCTTTTCTGCGGACGAATTCCGGCGTCGCTTTTTCCGTCAGGACTCCTACTTTTTTTGTGTGTTCAAAATAACGTTCAATGGCGGAGTCGTCATTTTCATCAACCGCCACGATGAATTTGCCTGTTTTGACTGCCGCCACTTTGAATTTTTCGCAGAATTCGTAAAGAAGATGCTTTCCTCTGACGCAGAGTTTTTGTTTCAGAGGTTCTCTGTCGTAGTAAATTCCGGCATGAATTACGCCGGAATTTCTTCCGGACTGCTCGTCGCCGAGATAAGGATTTTTCTCAAAAAGAAAAACGTCTTTCCCTTTTTCGGCGAGACGCATCGCAATGGCGCAGCCAACGACGCCGCCACCAATAATCGTGACATTTATCTTTTCCATTTCCCGTAAAATTAGCAAAAAAATCCTAATGCCTCATTGAATTTTCTAAGTGAAATAACAACGATGCCTCAACGTAAATTCTAAGCAAAAATTCTAACATTTGCAAGCCCGGTATTTATAGCATATAATTCTGCCTGATG